>NJED01000010.1 GCA_002254745.1 Desulfurococcales archaeon ex4484_217_1 | reverse complement strand
GGATCTGTAAAGGATGTCGAAAAAGCACTTGCTTATGAAGTATTAAGGCAAAAGGAAGCGTTCCTCAAGGGAGTAAGTGTTAGAAGTGAAACCAGACACTGGGACGATGTAAGAAAAGTAACTGTACCATTAAGGGTAAAGGAGGAAGAACAAGATTACAGATACTTCCCCGAAGCTGACATTCCCCCCATAATAATAACGGATGACTATATTGAAAAAATAGCTAAGCGTATGCCTGAACTCCCTGATGAAAGAATAAAGAGATTTCAGAAGGAATATGGCCTCCCCCAGTATGACGCATCAGTCTTAGTTTCCAATAAGAAGTTAGCTGACTTTTTTGAAGAAGCAGTTAAGCTCTATGGTGGGAATCCCAAAAAGGTAGCCAATGTAATTATCAACGATTTTCTTAGATGGCGGAATCATAAGCATTAAGATAGCTAAGGAAATTTTGCCTGAAATGATAGTTACAGGTAAGAAACCTAAGGAAATAGTAAGAGAGAAAGGTCTACTTAGAATATCCGATGAACAAGTGCTGAAACCTATAATATTAAAAGTGTTTAGCGAGCATAAAAGGGCGGTTCATGACGCTTTGAAAGATGAAAAAGCAATAAATTACCTCATAGGGCAAGTTATGAAACGCACCAGAGGCAGAGCTGACCCGGTAGTTACAAAAAACATCATAGTACAATTACTAGAGAGAATAAGGAAAGGCGAAAACATTATTTAGCTGAACGTCATTGCGTGGGTTTCTCATCACAGCGTTCAGCACTTAATCCCTAAATCATCCACTATAAATATTATCAAATCCAGGTAATATAAATAAATATGGTGTTGTATGAAATATGGTAAGCTATAAGATAGTAAGATGTCCGTTTTGCAGGGGAATATTAGCCGTAAAGGTGGGTCAAAAGACTAAAACTTGTACATACTGTGGTAAAAGGATTAAGGTTTCTTCATTAAAAGCATTAGCGCTAGCTAAAGACTCAAAAGAAGCAGGGTTAATGGTTAGGTTCCTAAAAGCTAAAGAAGCAGGTCTTGCCCACGAACTTTATCGTAGTGAAAAATTAAAGGATCGAGCACAACGTATTTAATTTTCCCTATATAGGGGCATCTAAAAAAATTTTTAAACCGGCAATTAAAAATTATAGCAAAACTATAGCGGGGCCAAGTTTATATGAGTGTTTCAGCAGACAAATACGAAGCGTTAAGATTTCGCCTTATGGTTGTTGAGAGATTAAAACTTTTGAAGCGAATGTTCTCATATAAAGAACTTTCATCAATAACTGGTGTACCGGAGACGGTTCTTTGCAGATATATTAAAGGATCCATTATACCAAGCTATGATCAGGCAGAAAGAATATGGAGCAGAAAGAATATGGAATGCTTTGAACAAAATGGTTGATATTAGAAAACTAATTCTAGAAAAACTTGAAGTTATTGGGGAAGGTTTTGTTGATCTCTCACAAATACTATCTGACCCATATATGTTACAGTACATAGCACAACACGTTTACATGCTCTTCGCTGGTAAGAGGGTAACTAAAGTATTAGCTCCAGCAGTTAATGGCATACCCTTAGCTACGGCTATTGCCCTAACATTCCAAGTACCTTTAGTTATAGCTCGTAGAACTAGAAATATCAACGTAATAGACTATGTTGAAGGCTCATATATAGGCCCCTCTGCAGATATCGTAACATTTTATGTGCCTAAGAGGATGATAAAAAGAAAGGATGAAGTCCTAATAGTAGACGATATAGTTAGAACAGGTAGAACTCTTAGAACTATGGCTAAAATAGTAGAGAAGGTAAAAGCAATAATTAGCGGTGCTGTTGTATTGGTCGGTATAGGTGATTCGTGGAAAAAAGAAGTCAATATACCTATTGAAGTTATTGTACAGCTACCTAAAACCTTAAAGTAGCCTCAATACCGCATGGATACTCCTAAGATATAACGTTGAGGCATAGTAATGCATGAGCTTTCTGAAGAACGTATCTCGAAGTATTATTCTAAATATCTTTTCAAGTCGCCAGAAACCAGAATATTAGTCACGATATACATTCTCGGTCTTACACTATACTCCGCTGTTCTTTACCTACGAGGGACTTTTACCCCATTATCTCTTATCGCCATTATTGTGAATAATGGTCTACTATATCTCGTTCTTAGAAAAACCGTTATTGCTAAAATGAATTATGCACGAAGGTTCTTACTGTTACTAACTTATGTGCTGTATTTGTCCTTAATAATGGATGTTCTAGCATCATTTACCATCAATATTAATGTCCCATACTTGGTAACGTATATATCTTCTACGTTCATTATATTTATACTGCTCATTCCTGAAAATAAGGTCTTAACTTTGCTAAATACTTCTTTAGCCATAGTGATGTATTATCTTCTACTATCTCCTTTAGCAAATGATGTAAGACACTGTAGTTCATTTATCTTTCCTTCCCTTATAGCTTGCCTATTTTTAGCAGGACTATATTATAGTATTTCGGGAAAAGTTCTTGGTGTTAATAGCAGACTTTTAGCCAAAAGCTTTCTAGACTTATGGTTTGCACATGATCCTAGAATACTTGAGAATATTTTACAAAAATATGGAGTAACTAAAAATTTGTGGGTAAAACTCTATGCTATAATTAAAGACAATAAACTAAAAGGAATACTTCTATCTACATTAATTCACTCGGGTCCTTTAAGAAACGTTGGCAGTTCTAAATATATATCAATATTCAAAGAAATATTAGAGAAAAAACTTGAGGCACCAGTGGTTATATTTCATACTGCCACGACTCATATAAACGACTTAGTATCCTCATTAGATGTTGCTAAAATAGAGTGTTTTATATATACCTCTTGAGAAATCTCCTATGTTCATATTATCTAATGATAAGGGCATAGATGACTTGCCTGAAATACTAAATGAAGAAGTAGAGAACTATGCTCGTAAGCTGGGGTTGAAAGATGCCCTCATTGTTGAAGCACACAACAATATGCCTTAATGTATCCTTTAGAGTTAGGATTAGGCGAGGCTAGGGATAGTAGGCTTTTGAAATGCCCTGATGTGTGCTCAGATAGGATCTATGCAATCGCCATTAAAGCTGGAGAAGAGATACTCATGTTAGCCATAGTGGACGGTAATAACGCTTTAAATGCTTTTAGAAAGAAGGTTATTTCGGCTTTAAAAACTTCATTAAAAGTAAGCTATGCTGAACTATTAACAACGGATAACCATGAAAAAACAGGTTTGATTACAGGGAAACATACATACATACCCGTTGGTGCAAGCTTATGTAATGATATCATATTGTCTAATATTGTGAAAGCTGGAAGAAGAGCGTTAGCAGACCTAGGAAAGTGCGAGCTCCGCTACTACCGTATAGACTTTACGTCTAAAACCCTAGGCAGTTCTGGTCTTGCCTTATTTAATGTTATCGCATATGTTATTCCAATAATATTCCTAATGTTCTTATAGTACTTACTTTATAACAGAAGGGGGTGACCAATTTAAATGGATGTTCGAGGTTTCCAAAAAATAATTGCTGCTCAACGTAAACTTATAGCTGAACGTTTTGAGAAAATAAAACATAAAATCGTTATCATGAGCGGTAAGGGAGGTGTAGGTAAAAGCTTTTTTGCTGCAAACATCTCCGTAGCGTTAGCTGATCTAGGCAGGAAAGTGTGCGTTTTTGATGCTGATTTTCATGGACCCGATATACCTAAGATTTTAGGTGTTAGGGGAAAATCAATTTACGCAGGGCCCAGGGGTATAGAGCCTGTTATGACAGGCTATGGTGTTAAAGTTATTTCGTTGGATCTCATGGTAACTGATAGTGAGGCGCCAATTATCTGGCGTGGTCCATTAAAAATAACGGCGATTAGGCAGCTACTAGCTGAGGTTAACTGGGGAGAACTTGATTATTTCGTAATAGATTTACCTCCTGGAACAGGCGATGAACCATTAAGTATAGCTCAAGAAGTTCCAAATCTTGATGGCATAATCTTAGTGACCATACCCTCTGAAGTATCATTACTGGACGTTAAGAGGGCAGCAGGTTTTGCAAAGAAGCTTAACATACCAATTATAGGTATTGTTGAAAATATGAGTTACTACAAGTGCCCAGTATGCGGTCACGTAGAATACCCGCTCGGTAAAAGTGGTGGCGAAATTTTAGCTAGAAAACTAAGCGTAGAACTCTTGGGTAGAATACCCTTGGACCCGAGGATTAATGAGGCTAATGATAAGGGCAAACCTTACGTGAAAATGTTCTCGAATAGTGAAACTACGAGGGAAATATTTAAAATAGCTAGAAAAATAATCAGTAAGCTAGAAGGTAGTTGATGAGAGGACCACGAACGGACATTTAGGATGAAGAGCAGGCTAAATACTGATACCTTAAGCTTCAAGAACTTATACTACACTAAGTTGAAATGAGGTTTATCATTATGGTTAAAATAGATACTGCATGCATACCCTGCATTATCACTGTAAGAACGCGTGAACTCCACGAGCTACCTATAACCGAGCAGAAGAAATTTCTCATTCTAAGACATATTTTAAAGTACTTAGCCTCTTACGTGAACGCTGAAGCCAATATAACAAGGTTAGCTACGCAAACTTTCCGTATTCTTAAAGAACTCTCAGGGTATAGGGATCCTTATGCTAAAGAGAAAGAGAAAGCTAATAGAATAGCGCTTAGCTTCGTCAAGAAGATAAAGAAGGAATTAACTACGTATGAAGTTAGAGAAAAACTACGTTTTCTCATAAAGTTAGCTGTTCTAGGTAATGCTCTAGATTTTGGAGTTGCTGGTTATAAATACGATATTGATAAAATATTGGCTGAAATAAATACTATGAATATACATATAGATGATACTAAAATACTTATTCAAATGATTATGGGATCTAGGAAGATTGTCTATTTGCTTGACAATGCTGGCGAAGCAGTATTTGATAAACTTCTCGTAGATGAACTTGCAAACTTAGGTAAGAAAGTTATAGTTGTGGTGAAAAGTGGAAGTTTTCAGAATGATATAACATATGAGGAGGCTCTGAAACTAGGCTTTCACAGGAAAGCAATGCTTATAGAGACGGGAAGTGATTCGTCAAGTATATTCCCTGAAGAAACATGCAGTAAAGTACTGAATGAAATTTCATCAGCCGATGTAGTTATAGCAAAGGGTATGGCTCATTATGAACATTTGACTACTGAAAGAATAATAAGAAAACCTGTTGCTTATCTATTGAAAGCTAAATGTGAGGTCATAGCAAGAGATTTATCTGTTCCAGTAGGGTCATATATTGTTAAGGTGGGAAATGAACCAGGGTCTTGTTAATGCCTGTGTATGCTATTTCAAGAGGAATTTACGCTATCGGTGGTCCTGAATTATCCTTCCCTCTTGACGCATTCTCATATATTATAAAATTAAACCGTAAGTACCTAGTAGTGGATACAGGTACAGGGTTAGGTTTTCCAAATATTCTATCTAATATTTTGGAACTCAAAGTAGATATAAAGGATATCAGCTACGTTATTATAACTCATTGCCATGTAGATCATGCTGGGGGAACACATTTGTTCTATAAAGTAGGGTTGCCTATTATTATGCATGAAAAAGATGCTTTAGCTGTTAGAACAGGGGATCCCAAGAGAACGGCTTCTGACATACTAAATTTAACATTCAACCCCTCACCTGTAACAATATGTGTAAGAAGTGATACTGAAATAAGTGTTAATGGGAAGGACATTACAATACTCCATACACCTGGCCATACTCCAGGGTCTATATCAGTTTATTTAGAAGTTTATGATAAAAAAGTAATAATAATAGGAGATATTTTGGATGGTTTAAGGAGAGAATGGCTTTCCAATAGTAATGACTGGAAGAAAAGCATAAATAAGGTGTTGGAATTGGATTTTGACATTATTCTTGCAGGCCATTTTTATAGAAGAGGTAGAAGTAAGAACTTATTTTATGATGCTTTAAGGCGAGGTCCTTTATGGATGAACTAGTATGGTTTAATGGCAAAGTAGGGTATGTACCTTCTTATGAAGATGTAAGCGTTTACATAGGGGCGGTCTTTCCTAGCATCAGATGATAAATCAACATATCCTAGTCTCCAAAGGTAAGATAGAGCTAAGAGGTACATGCTACGGTATTTTTCCATAAGATTTGCATATTGAACTTCGTCATTAAAAAATTTCCTTATGAAAATTTCATCCTTAAAGTAAGGTTCTAAGATCTCTTTATGTTTCTTAATAAATTCACATGCAAGAGATACTGTGTAGCTGCTTCTATGAAAAGCTATCTTAGATAGGGGGTCAAAATAGTAATTAATAGATTTAATCGTGTAAGGAAAGCTTCTACAAATCAGAGGTTTATATTTATCATGAATTAAGCAGAGATTTTTCCTACTCAGAAACGGGCATTTACCGTTCTTACCTAATCGCATATGGTACGTTAAAACTATATTCACACTGCTTACGCGGTCATATATGGAATATCCTTCAACAAATCTTAACTCTACATTATAGAGTTTAGCTAGGTCATTTAAGATGAGAACTTCATGGGGTAATAATGAAATAGGGCTTGCCATACAGCAAATGCCGCAACGAAGACAGGAGAATTTTATATGGTCCTCGCTCACCCTACCTTGTCCCCTACAATTTCCTAATCATTGCTAATTTACTTTTACAATAGCTTATAAACCCAGCGTATTTTTAAATATTTTACCTTAACCTTAAAATAATCACCTTACCCTAGACAGTAATAGGCTAAGACAGGTGATTCCTTAATGGCGGTTTTTAAAGTAGGATGTTGCGGGTTCCCTGTTTCGAGATCAAGATATTTTAAAACACATGGTCTTGTTGAAATTCAGCAAACGTTTTACAAGTTACCTTCCAAGGAAACTCTAGCACGTTGGAGAAACGAAGCACCCGAAAACTTTGAATTTACTATTAAGGCTTGGCAAGTTATAACGCATCCTCCAAGTAGCCCTACATGGAAGAAAAGCAGCATTAAGGTTCCTGACGAATTAAAAGATAAATATGGATATTTAAGACCGACAAAGGAAAATTTTGGAGCATGGAACATGGTAGAAGAAGCTGCTGAAATATTAGGCGCGAAAATAATTGTTTTGCAAACTCCTCCATCGTTTAGTTACACTGATGAGAATTTTAATAATGCCATAGAGTTCTTCAGTAGAGTAGCTAAGAAAACGAAATTCATCATTGCATGGGAGCCGCGAGGCACATGGCTTAACAACCTAGAAAAGATTAGAGAGATTATTGAAAAAACAGGTATAATTCATTGCGTTGATCCATTCATTAAAGACCCGGCTATAATAGGGCACACAGTTTACCTACGACTTCACGGAAGAGGTAAGAAATGGCCCAATTACAAATATAAGTATACGGATGAGGATCTAGTAAAGTTAAAAAAGAAAACACTTAGATATAAATCTATGGGTGCTAAGGAGGTCTATATTCTATTTAACAACGTATACATGTACAATGACTCACTTAAGTTTAAGAAGCTCCTTAGTGTTGAGGATTAACGTATGAAAGTAGATAATGTAGTTCCCGTCCTCGTAATAATGTTCGTTGCATGGACAGGATTGCTGATTACTCTATACGTAATTAACTTAATTGTTTCAATAATTCCTCAAGGAGCAAGTAGTACGGAGAAGCTCTTGTATTCTATAGTTAAAATAGGGTTATCGGCGTTCGTTGCCTTTGTATGGTTGAGCTTATGGTTTCTAATGACATTAAAATATAGGAATATGTATTTAAGGAAGTGAATCCGATGAGTAACATGCTGTTACTCTTAATGTTGCTTTCCTATATTATCTTCATAATACCCTTTATATTACAATTGATTTATTTTGTTACTTCTATCAAGAAAAATTCTAAACCACATGGTGGTAAGTTTATACATGCAACATTTCCTCAAGTATCCATATTAGTACCAGTAAGGAATGAAGACCCACAACTAATAGTTAAACTACTTAGATCTATAAGCAGATTACACTACGACAAAAGTAAATTAGAAGTTATCATAATAAGCGATGATAGAAGAGAAGATTTCTTAAAACTCAATAGTGCCGTACAGCAAAAGCTTGAACGTTTAAACTATGAAGTTAAGCTCCTGTGGAGATCTAAACCTATAGGGTATAAAGCTGGAGCATTAAATTACGGGCTCAAATACGCGAAAGGGGATATCATTGCGGTATTTGATGCTGATAGTGAACCTGAACCTAACATACTAACCGTTGTCTTGAATTACATGAGAGACGGATATGATGCGGTTATGATCAAGTGGGTTCCTTCAAATGCTCATGAAAGCTTGCTAAGTGAAGCTGTTGGCCTATATCAGGAATTCGCTTTTAAAACACTTTTTGCAGGCAGGTTTAAGGCTCTAGGATACACTAGTCTAGCAGGATCAGGTTTCTTCATTAACAGGAAAGTTTTAGATGATGTAGGCGGTTTCTGCGAAGAAACTATTCTAGAAGATGTAGATTTAGGACTTAGACTATTCCTTAAAGGATACAGAATATGCTATACTGAAGACACCTATGTTCGTCTAGAAGTTCCTTCCAATTACGTGTCGTATAAGGAGCAACAGAAACGTTGGGCTTATGGTGCTCTACAAATACTTAGAAAATACTTTGGAGCCATATTGAAATGTCGGAGAGCTCTTATTGAGAAAATAGAATACATTACATATTTAGCTCAATACCTTTCCTCGTTCTTCCTAATGTTTTTCTCTCTTATGCTTGTGCTTTATCTTCGCTATGCAGATATGGTGCTCGTAGTACTATATTTATTTGCTGCTTGGCTCACTGTCTCTGTAGTGTACTCTATGTTCTTCATGTCCTTCGGGGCGAGCAAGGGATTATCAGCCTTTAGAGCGTTAAGGATATTAGGTAGAATTTCAGGAATTACTTATCCCATGATACCCCACTTAATATCAGCAATGCTCAAAGCTGCATTAGGTAAAAGATTTTTCTGGTTTGTTACGCCTAAAGGACAGAAAAAGCAGAACATGAGAAGAAAGATATCCCTATTTTATGAAACCCTATTTTACCTTGCATTAGCAATGTTAACACTTTATGTTATCATTGAGGGCTATATAATAGCTTCTCTGTGGTTACTTCTACAGTTAAGCTCTGCACCGTACTTTTATTACATGTTCTTAAGAGGAAAAGTATAATTAAGAATGTGGTGTTTACCATGATAGTAGAGGTTATGAAATAATATATGGTGCATATGCATGGTTGCGAGAGAGAGGTATGACGTAGTCATAATTGGTGGTGGCGTTTCAGGACTTTTCCTTTCAAGATTAATTGCTGAAAAAGGATATAGTGTAGCCGTTGTCGAAATGAAACCCATGAACAAGATAGGGGAGAAAATTTGCGGTGATGCTGTAAGTAGAAAATACTTTGCCAAGCTAGGGTTAAAAGAGCCTATGGGTAATGAAGTAGAAAATGTAGTGAAGAAAGTAAGAATTTACTCTCCCAGTGAAAAAGCTGTCTTAACAGTTAAAGGTGAAGGATTTGAGCTAAATAGGAAAACCTTTGGTCAGAGATTGCTGAAGGAGGCTTTAGAATCGGGTGCTATAGTTCTGGATAATAGCTATTTGAAAAAAGCTATTATTAGAAACGATGTAGTTACCGAAGTTACTATCCACGATGGAAATAGAGGAAAAGATGTTGTTCTTGAAGGTAGAGTATTTGTTGATGCTAGTGGAGTATCTGGTGCTCTCAGAACAAAACTTCCAAACCATTGGTGGATTTCTGAGAAAATAAATGCATCAGAGACTGCTGTTGCTTATAGAGAAATAAGGGTTTTGAGCAAGGACATAGAAGACTATGATGCCCTGCGAATATACTTATCTCAAAAAATAACTCCTGGAGGGTATTGGTGGTTTTTCCCTAAGGGTCCTAGAAAGGTAAATATTGGCTTAGGTGTTCAAGGAGGCAGAGGACTAAATCCTATAAGGATATTTTATGAGTATATTGTTCCTAGAAAAGTTTTAAAAGAGTCGAAAATAGTTAGTTATGGTAGCGGCGTAGTTCCAACAAGGAAGCCTTTGAAAACCCTTGCTTTTTCTAATGTATTAGTCATAGGCGATGCTGCATTTACAGCCAACCCTATTCATGGAGGAGGTATAGGGCCCTCTTTGACTTCTGCTTGGGCGGCATTCAAGGCCATAGTAAACGCACTTGAGCTAGGCATGGTCTCTACAGAAACTCTATGGATTGTCAATAAATTATATATTGAAGCTTATGGAGCAAAACAAGGGTCATTAGACTTTTTAAGGATATTCTTACAGCATCTAAGCGATAACGACTTAAATTACCTTATAGAGAAAAAGGTTATTTCGGACGATGAATTTTTAGAGATAAGTACGACAGGAGATTTAAGGCTAAGCCTTGTAGAGAAAATGCTTAAAGCAATTAAGTTTATTAGGAGAACAAGTTTATTATTTAAGCTTCGTATTCTTGCAGACTACATGAAGAAAGCTAAGCAACACTACATGGCCTACCCAAATAGTCCAGAAGGTCTACCCAAATGGGAAAGCAAATTACTAAAACTTTATAGGGGATTTGAAAGCAAACTAAGTATAACATAGGGGGTTCATCAATGACGTTTTACTGGCAGAGATGCGGGATATGTGGTAAATATTATCCAGTAGATAAATGTTTTCTACACCCTAAAATATCTGTATGTGCTTACTGTTGCCTGTTTTGTGCTGAAAGAAATCACTGTACGAAACCAGCATGGTATTCTGCGGTAAAGCCAGTAACTAAAGAGGAAAAGGAGCGGAGAGAGAGGGAAGCTGCTGAGGAGAAGATACAAAAAGTATTGGAAGAATTACTAGGCAAGTTAGGATAATCCAATCTTAGGCCTTAGCTCTTGGAGCAACCCAGTACGTTAACGTTCCTCCTCCTGGTACATCGAAGACTATTTTCATAGGCATTGATGATCCAAATTCTAAGGTTACTGTTTCAGAGGCTGATGTAGCTTTAAGCGCAACTTCTAATAGGTCTATACCGTATGTTGATCTAACTTCTGCTTCATTAACGACCATTGATATGAGGGGTCTATCGGGGAGTAATATGTTGTAATACTCTTTCTGAGGAGTTATTGTCCGAACTTCTATTTTATCTTGTGTTGCAACGAATTCTATCTCATCGCCGACTATTTTCGCATCCTTTACTATGTTTTTAAAGTCATCACTTACCATTCTAACGCTTACAGGTAACTCTATCTTAGGCTCAGGTAGTTTTTCAACAACACCTTCTCTTAAAGGCACATAGAACGTTCTTTTATAGCCTAGTTTCCTATCTATAAATGTCACCTTTAACCTCCTATATTCTCTCTCAAGAGTTAACTCTAACATATCATTTCTTGATCCTCTTTTTACAGTTCTATTAAATTCATCGGCACTAACAATGAATGTTACTTCTTTAGAGCATTCATATTCTTCAAATGCTAATGAAGGTAAAGTAAGTATTATCATCGTGGTTTTATCTGGACTGAGAACTTTAACTGTGAGTCCATTTTCATTTGCTGTAAAGGGTATTTCGCTAGCTATTTTTGCTAAAGTTTGAGCAATATATTTAAACTTAGATGCCGAGGGGTAGACTGCTCTAAAGTCCATAATAGTCACCATATAAATCATATATAGACTAAACCTTAAAATGTTATTCTAGTCTTAAAAATTATTGTAACAGCTAGCGTTGGTGTCTACATGAAGTTGGATTTGAAGGTTCTGCTGGGAAATTATAAATACGTCGAACTTCATTTAGCGGATGCTCTGAAACTTCTTAGCATACTTGAAGAAAAATTTCCGAATAAGACAAAGGATATTTCTGAGGTTCGACGCATTATAGAGAACTTTGATGTATTCTACGATATTGCTAAGAGAAAATTTAAAGATTATATTTTAATACCGCATAAGCCTAGCGATATGCTACTTGGCAGAGTGTTATTTGATAAGGTTAAGCTCATAAGAACGAGCAACACTAAGAAGATAGGTTTATTTTTCGATAAAAATATTAAGCTAAAAGATATAGTTGAGGCACT
>NJED01000063.1 GCA_002254745.1 Desulfurococcales archaeon ex4484_217_1 | reverse complement strand
GAAGTAACTTCTCATGGATTTCCTAGGAGTAAAGCTAAAATCAAAAGACTTGAGGCACTTGCTAGGTTGCTAGACTATGCTTATCATCATAATGTTGGTGTAGTGGTCTTTGAAAACCTCTTCATCATAAAGCGTAGGAAGTTTACTAAGAATTCAAGTGCTAACAGGAAGATATCTAGGTTTACAAAGAAAGAGCTATTACAGTATGGTATAATAATGGCTATGAAGTATGGGTTCAAAGTACTGCTTGTAAATCCTAAAGGAACTACTCACTCTAAAGAACATGATGAGGTAATGAGGAAATATGGTTTAGATAGACATACAGCTTCAGCATACATAATAGCTTTGAGAGGTATGGAAAGCCATAATTTGATACGGAAAGCTATAATCTAAGGTTTCAGCCCTAGTAAAAATAGTCCTCCATGTTTTAGATAGTTTCTTCAGCAGAAGCTTACTTTCCCTTGTTTAACTGTTGAAATGTGTTTAATGTTCATCTTAGAATATTAAAGTTTGGAACGTATTCAATATTGAACTAGTTTAATTAGCATTAGAAAACTTTTATACTTCTGCAACTCTAATGGTAAGTAGTAGGGGGAAGTGGAATGATGTTTTCTGAGATAGTTTTAGAAGAGATGAAGGGTAAGAGTAGGAGTACTGTGTGTTTAATGGTTAGGAGACTTAGGGAGCTAGGTGTTTTAGAGGAAGATAGTGGAAGAGTTTATGTTAACCCTTACTCTCCATTCGCTTGGAAAATCTACTATAGGAGGAAAACTAGCGAATACGTCGTACTTAAAGCTCTAAATGCTTCAGGAGGAGTACTTACTGGAATGAAGATTGCTGGGGAACTCGTACCGAACCCCTACTCTGAACTACCAATATTTGAAGTATATGTTCCAGAAGAAAACGAATGTATTTTCGCCTCAATTATCGGTTTAAAAGAAGACATAATTGTTTACAGTAGGCCATCTAGCTTATTTAACGCTCCTCTCTCTAAAACAATTGTCCTAGCATACCCCCTAGAACAGTTCGTAGATTACGAGGAGGAGGAAACAGTATTTGGGTTTAAAATTAGGGAAGCAAGTTTAGAGCAAAGCTTAGCCGATATTCTTAGAAACGACTACTGGTATTACAGAGGTATCGCGTTTGAAACATATTACTACGTTAAAGACAGTATTGATCCTGAAAAACTTCTAGAAACATGTAGGAAACTAGGTTTAGAGAAAAGACTATACACAGTAGACTACATAGTTTCGGAAACACTAAACACCAAACCACTATTCAAGATACCTGAAAACATAGAACTAGATAAACCATTAAACATAGCTGAAATAACGGCAAAACTAGGTGATGTACTTGACTGAACTGGAAAACATTGCGAAACATGGATATAGTTTACAGTGGTACTTAACCGATATTGCTAAGTACCTAGCGTTATGGAGCATATCCGAGGCAAGCAGGAAATACGGGTTCAAATACGTTCTAGGAGGGGGAACAGGTCTAAACGACATATACTTCCCGAGAAATCTAAGAAGATTTTCAAGAGACATAGACCTGTACTTAATAAATGTAGGTGCTGGAGAATTCACTAAATACGTTAACCTATGCTTGAAAAACAGGGAATACTATAGAACAGTAGGTATTGGGAAGTACGAGGCCGTAATTCAGGGTTTAACATATAAGGGTGTTAGGGGGAACAATACAGTTTACAAGTTCAGAATAGCCGCACCCAAGCAGATTATGGGTGGGAGAAAAATCCCAGACATACTCCCTTTCACAGTAAAGAAAAGTAAAGGCTTTAACAAATGGTGGTTAGAGAATAAACACAAACTACCTAGAGTTTACGAAATAGAGGTAACCGTGTTTAAGGGCGAGAAAACCCATGCAAACCCCTTAGAGGAAAAGATCTACAAGAACCCAGCTATAAACTTAACTAAATGGATTGAACTGCCACCACCATTCACGGTTACTGTTTTCGCTTTAGAAGACCTTTTAGCTAGTAAGGTTGAAGCTATTTTATCGGGGCTAATTAGTAAAGGGGTTTTATCTGGAAAAATTGGTGGAAGAAGAACTGTTAAGGTAAGAGACGTTTACGACTTAACCATAGCGTTTCTAGTTAAAAACTACAGTAGGGAAAAATTAGTTAACTCGTTAAACGGGTTGAACATAGATTTAAAATACGGGATAAAATCGGTAAGACTTGTAATGCTGCAAACACTTATCGACCCAAATAAGTTTAGAGAACTCGTAGAATATGTTCCCCACTTAAGAGGAAAACTTCGGGAATGGGTTTCAATAGTTTTAACAGCATACAGTAACACGTTAGAACTGTGTGAGCAAACACCCGAAGACTACATAGCATACAAAATAGTAGTTGGAGAGAAAATAAGGAGAAAAGACGTTATAGCGAAGTTTAGAATAAGCGAACCCCAAGTAACACATGTAATAAATAAGCTAGAGAAACTAGGTTTCCCAGTTAGATAAGGTAAACATGGAAGTAGCGGAGAAGAAAAACTACTAAAACTGTAATATTTATCCCCACAACAAAGCATTAAGCGGAAGAGACAAAGGGAAAAGTTAAAAACAAAAGTTTATCGTTTTCCGGTATCATGGTTATGTATAGTCCTAGTGCTGACTAGTGTTCTGAGTTCCACATGTGTTTCATAGTGCATTCTCCTTTCAAACACCCTATTTGGTATTGTAGGGTTGCGTTAGCAACATATACGAGGCCTCCTAGAAACTTTATTTCGCACGTTTTATCTTCTACACTCCTAGGTAGCTGTAACAGGTTGAAAGCATAGCCTTCAAGCCTACCGTAAAGCCAAACCTCCCCCTCGCCAACACCTTTAGTTTTAAGAGTTACGAAAAGCTTGTGGAACGTAACCTGCTCCGCAAGGTAAACCCCGGTAGCGTTCCTGTAGAACCTAATCCATCCCCTATCAGACGTTACCCCCCATCCCCCGTAGACTTTGAAACCGTACGGGTGTTCCCGGCGTACCTTGTTAAACCGCTAACGCTACCGCTTAAGCTCAGCATGTATAGGGTGAACGCGAAGAGAGAAACCAAGGTGGGAACTATTAGGGCTAAAGCCATTCCAACAGCTTTCCCAAACCTGCCCAAAACGCTTCAACCCTTCAAACCCTACTCTGGAACATACTCATCAACAAACCAAACCTCAAGCTTAAAATCGAAAAACCACCAACCCCACCACCACAACCGTAAACACAGTTCTCAACAGCAAAAACCAACATGTTCTCCTCAGAAGTAAAGAATGAATGATCCAACTGTAATTGGGACATGAACTACGTTTAGACATGTAAGCGATGTATTTGAGTTGTTTTTCTTTTAACCTACATATGCGCTATTAATTCCCTCTTTTGCTGCTACCTCCTGTACTTGTTTATCCCCTGTATATAGTTTACTTGCTTTTACATACTTCGCAGATACTATTTGTAAAGCATCTGCTCCATATATGTGATGTTTTTCGATAAGAGACCATGTTTGGATAAGTAGCTTTGTTTTAACCGGGATTATTTTTAATAGTCTTAACTTTAATAGTCTAACTGTTTCGCCTATGAACTGGTATCTGGCTTTTTCATAGTCTTCTCTACCTAGCCACCCTCTTCTATGATACTTGTCAAGTACTCCGAGAACTTCACCTATATTCCATGCTGAAAAGGAGATTGTAAGATCTCCACTTAATGCTTTATAATATACTTCACTTGCTATTTCGCTTCCAGGCTCCAGTATGTAGCGTTTTACTATAGCGCTTGAGTCTAGATAGACTATTGTCAAGTTCTCGACTCCCTCATCTTCCTAACTACTTTCCCGGCATTAGTTGGCACTTTGGGTTTAATAGCTACTATTGTTAACGGTATTTTCTTTTCGGGTTTCAGCATTTTACTCAGAGCTTTCATAATTATGAGCTCGCATAATTCGTCTTCAATTGCTTCTTCAACTACTTTACTAAGCATTTTTAATCCTTTTTCACTTCCAACTTTAGACTTGAGTTCTTCCCAGAGTTCACGATTAATTACGATACTTGTTTTCACCTTACCTTCCATACGGTAAACCCTATGTATGGTTAAGAGTATTTGTTGTATTAAAGCTTATCCCATGCTTGTTGTGAAGAGCTAGAGGTTATAGACTTTGTGGTTCTTGGTTTGTCGATAAAGTTATATGTTTGGCTTTGTCTTCATAATACCGGGAACTTTAGGTAGATGAATATGAAGTTTACTGGGAAAATATTATATGTTTTAAGTAAACCTGCTTCTGAAAAACTGAAATCAGAGCTAAGCAGCATTGTTGATGAACTAAATAAGACCGTTCTGGTTAAAGGCGTAGGTAAACCCGAATATGGAGCTAAAATAGTAAGGTATGCGATTGCCGATAGTAATATCTTAGTTTTTAACGTTGTTAGTGGACGCAGAGTTAAGATTCATGATGCAGCTCTTAGAGCAAGAAAGAAATTAGCTGAAGTTTTAGGTAAAAAGTACAGAATAGGTATTAGAAATATCATTTTAGAAGATGTCGTTATTGAGCTTGAAGGTGAACATAAAGTTTCACTTAAAGTACCCTATGTTAAAAATGTTGAAGTTAGTAATGGTAGAACGCTGATTTACCTGAGTACTTTAGAGGAAAGTGATATTAAAAAACCCATAGTTGATAGGTTAATTAAGCTACTTTATGAGAAAGAACAAAGACTCCTATGGGGAGGTAAAGCAGAACACTGGTATTTGGTCAAGGAAAGCGGCGTTAAGAGGAAAATACCTCCGTTTAAAGATGATCCTAACAAGATTCTTGAGGAAATAGGTTGGATTAAGAGGTTCTCTATTGGACAGTGGATATACACTCCACCTTTCACCTACCTCCTTAGCATGGTAAAGAACATATTTTTGAATGAAGTACTTAAGCCTCTAGGTTTTCGGGAAGCTACATTCCCCAAAATGTATCCTTTAGAAGTAGGTCTTAGAACAGGTCATTTAAGAGGAACAATAAACTCAATGCTTTTCGCATCCCTGCCAGTTTCATACGATATTGCCGAATTTGAAGAGCTAATAGATTACATGTACGTTACCAATAAAGCTCCTGCCGAAGAAGTTGGGAAATACGTTAAACCGCCATCATATTTCCTATGTTTCGCGCAGTGTGAACCATTTTACCAGTTCTTCTCAAAGGAAATTCTAAGCGAAGAATCATTACCTATCAAATGGTTTGACCAAGCAGGACCCTCTTTCAGATGGGAAGCTGGCGGAATATATGGTGT
>NJED01000062.1 GCA_002254745.1 Desulfurococcales archaeon ex4484_217_1 | reverse complement strand
ATCTAAAAATAGAATGTTAGGTTCATAAGCAAGTATAGATGCTAACGCTACCTTCTTCTCACCAACACTTAACCTAAAAGGAGACCTACTAAGCAAATGAGATATCCGTTCCCTCTAACCGTAGAGAGAATAGCTTCTAAATGTAAGCTAGTACCCTCAGGAATAGGCCAATTAAGCTTTTGAGAAGCAAAAATACCTGCAGCTGAAGCAGAAACTATGGAAACCCTTTCGCTAATAAAAATCCCCCTCTTCCTAATTAAATATATTGAGTAAGCCATATAACATAGGAAAACAGCATAGGTAGCGATTATAGTTATAGGATCTAAGAAACCATCAGGTATGTGCACCTAAGTGCAGCAAGCTGTAGAACAAGGTGTACCTTATATTTAAACATTATTTAAAATAACTGCTAAGAACTACAAGTAAGAGCTGAAAGAGCTTCTACCCTCGCAAAACGCCTAGAAAGAGCTTTTTAACCCTAAAGTAGTACAGGGTAGCCATAGCTAAGCATATTACAGCACTAATAACCAAGCTTAAAGCATAGTATATCACAGTACCTATTCCCGGCACTATCACGCTTAAAACAAACGCTAAAGCAGCTATAATAATAGCTATAATGATTAGTACAAGAACTTCTTTAAAATTATCTATGATAAAGCGAAACGCCTTAACAACAGATCTAACAGGTTTCTCCCTATCAGCAACCATTACGATTATAGAATATAGTGCTGCGGGAATTAAAACAACAGTTAAAGCCAGGAGAGTAGCTAGGAAAGAAGTAATAATAACATCGTCAATTCTCTTGTAGATAATATTCCAAGCCGCATAAATATCGACAGGCTTATCTTCAGCAACAAAATCAAGCATTTGAACAATTAAAGCGAGAGCAATAAAAGATATTATGGAAGCCACAATACTCCCTAAAGCCCCCAAATGCGCCAAAGTAAAGAGAACCTGAACAATAAATGGCACAACTAAAGGAGCTAAAATAATTGGATACTTAGAAACCAACCTAGAAGCGTAGGTAAGAGAATCCACAGCCATAGACATAGCAACCATACACCTAAACTATCCTCACCTAACAGTAGCGTAAAGAAGGTAAATAAAGATAGTGAAAACATCAACCATACCCACCTTAGGTTTAAAACCTAAAACCCTCACTATCTTGGAAATATCAGCAACACTACGCCTAATATCGCCAGGCCTTCCAGCTTCATAAATAGGCTTAACATTCAACCCAGCGATCCTCAAAACAATATTGGCAAGCTCATTAATACTAACCTCCCTACCTGAAGCAACATTAAAAACATCTAAAATCTCTCGTTTGAAAACCATCACCATAAATTATGGGAGGTAATCCCTTCTTAACCCTCTCAATAAACTTAGAAACAACACCAGCATAGGAGCTCGTTTGACCCGGGCCATAAACATTAAATATTCTTAAGATAGCGTGTTTTAAACCATAAACCCTACCGTAGAAGCGTAAAACATGCTCCCCTATGAGCTTAGTTAAACCGTAAGGTGAGGTTCTGTAGGATGGTTCTCATCAATAGGAAGGTACTTTGGATTACCGTAAACAGCAGCAGAACTCAAATACACCAAGAAATCAACATTAGAACCCAAAGAGCATTTAGCAGTAGAGACTATACCTAAAACATTGTTATCAAAGTACATTAAAGGTTTCCTAACAGATTCTCCAACATCAACATATGCGGCAGCATGAACAACAACATCAACCCCTCTAAGAGACTTTTTCAACTTAACCTCATCTCTAACATCACCCATAATAATAGGAACACCTTTCTCCCTAAGTTTAGAAACACCTAAACCCCACCTAAACCCGAAGCTCTCTCCAAACTATCGTAAACAATAACATCAAAACCTCGACCAGCAAGATATAATGCTAAATTATGCCCAATAAAACCAGCAGTAATCAAAACTCTAACCATAAACACTAACCCTCAAAACTAATGTTCTAAACTAGTAAATGTAAGTTTTCCCTAAACAAAAAACATCGCGGAAACCTTATTGGTCAAAATGATAAGCAAGAAATAACTGTAACGGTTAACATAAACATAGATAGTAATTTACGCTGATAAGCAATGTCCAAAGACATTAACTCTGAAGTTACGGTAGTAATACCGACATTAAATGAAGCAGAAGCAATAGGAAAAGTTATAGACGAACTAAAGCAGTACGGAATAGTAAACATCATAGTAGTTGACGGACACTCAACAGATGGAACACCAAAAATAGCCGAAGAGAAAGGTGTAAAAGTAATTTTCCAAGAAGGAAAAGGAAAATCATCAGCAATAAAAACAGCTCTAAAACATGTAAAAACACCATACATTCTAGTAATGGACGGAGACTACACATACCCGGCAAAACATGTTAAAGAACTCTACGAGAAAATAAAGGAAGGATATGATGAAGTTATAGGAGCAAGAATATGGTCTAGAAAAACCCAAGAACTCGTTTTCAGAGCAGGAAACCATGTGCTAACACTACTATTTAACCTCCTTTTCGGAGCAAAACTATCAGATGTACTATCCGGAATGTACATCGTAAGAAAAGATAGATTATCGAGCGCATTATTTGAAACAAAAGGATTCAGCATTGAATCGGAAATAGCAGCGCATATAGCATCATCAACGATGAAAATAGCGGAAACACCAATAGAATACAGGAAGAGGATAGGAAGGAAAAAACTAGGAATAAAACATGGATTCCTAATAGCAAAAGACATGATTAGATTAGCTTGGAGATATAACCCAACATTCACGATTTTCGCAGCAGGAGCGCTACTACTAATACCCGGCCTGACTCTTGGAACTTGGGTAGCATACCACTACTTCTTCACGGGAATCAAATACTACGTTAAAGGCTTAGTAGCAATAATGCTAACCCTAGCAGGTTTCCAATCACTACTAATAGCAATCCTAGCCTTATATCTTAAAAGAATGGAATACAGGCTAAACAAGAGAATAATGGAACTTAAAAAACTTCTAGAATACATAGTTAAATTCCTAAGGTATCATGGAATAAAAGACCTGGTTTTTCTAGTAGGCTATAAGCATGAGCAAATAGTAAACTACTTCGAAAACGGGGAAAGATTCGAGGTGAAAATAAGCTATGTGGTAGATAGCCCAGAATATAAGGGTACTGGAGGAGCGCTTCTAAACGCTTATCTTAAAAACGTATTTGACGATGCGGAAACAATACTCATATACTATGGAGACATACTTTCAAACGTAAACTTAACAGATATGCTAAGTAAGCATAGGGAATGGAGTTCATCAGCAACATTAGCTGTAGCAACTAAATACCAAATACCCGTAGGTGTTGTGGAAACCCGTGGCAACAAAATAGTAGAGGTAAAGGAGAAGCCATGGTTGAATATTAAAGCAACAATAGGGATTCTAGCATTAAACACCAACACCCTGGAAGTGCTTAGAAAAATAGGGACAAGAATAAGAGAAATAGACATTATGGGAGACCTAATACCCGAAATAATTAGGGAAGGATACCCTGTTTACGCATATCCGTACGAAGGAGAATGGTACGATGTAGGTACAACAGAAAGGTACGAGAAACTAGATAATAAGAAAGTCGAGGAAATGTTCAAACACATTATCTAAAGTATTAATTAAAAAGTGAAGATTGCAAAAAGTTGTAACTATGTTTACTTTCTATGGACTAGCAGAGTCAAAGCTACGACAGCAGCGACACCAGCTAACACTAGTAATACAGATGGAGCACCAACCTTAGGTGCTTCTACTTCGCCGCCTACCGCATAGTAGTAATATGGTGTTGTGGGAGGAGCAGCTATAGCCTTAATATTGCTTCCCATAGTGACGAGCAAACCTAGCAATATTAATAACATAGCTAGGATTTTCTTATTCAACCACATACCCTCCTACTGTCTTAACTATATAACCTAAATGCATATTCATGTATAAGAACTTTTTTCTGTGGTTCTGCATTAAGAATATAGTTAGTATGAAAAAATATCCCATTAGCAAAGAAGACGTAGGATTACCATTACCCATAATATCGCTAATTATAATTGCAATAGACATTTTATCAATGTTAAATGTTAAAATACCATTAAATGCTTTAAGAATAACATACTTAACAAATGCAATTCCGTTTCTTCTATCTAAACAGTTTGACTGCTTTACAGCAACCCTACTTACCCTGGCAGCATCAATAATGTTGGAAGAGAAAATAGTTTCATTATTAACCATAGCTTCCCTAATAGCCCTAGGCTTTCTCCCCCAAGAAGCGCTTCCATATTCTATCATACTTACGCTAATATGCAATATAGTAATAACGCTTAAATACTATAGAGCAATGGGCTTTAAAAAACCCGTGTTTAATGCGGGAACGATTATCGCTACACTATCCCTAACATATTGGCTAATACTAATAGTGCACAGTCCAATATCAACATATTTGAAACCACTAGGTATGCTTGAAGCAGAAACTATAGGAATTTTAACACCTATTACAGTAGCAGCATACTTTATACTACTATGCTACTCGATATACATAGCAGCAACATTACTAGTCAAGAAAGCAGCTAAGAAAAAGCATGGGAAAAGCCCTTTAGTAAACCCCGGCACAATATCGGATAGCAAGTTTAAATTAAAACACCTATTTTATGCGGGACTTGTGTTAGCCGTACTAGTGCCTCTGATACCATATGTTCCATCAATAAATCCTCAACAAATCCCTGTAAACACTGACTGGGTAATATACTATGAAGGACTACTGAACATGGATGATAAAGGCTTAAAATACGCATTCGAATTCATGTGGGGTTCAAGACCATTATATATACTAGCAATCTATCACACATGCAAATTTTTCAGCATAGATTTCAAAGCATTTTCAATATACCATAACATAGTATTGCTACCCCTTTATGCTATTAGCCTATGGTTTCTAGCTAAGTCTATGTTTGGTGAGAAAATAGCCACATACACTCTACTCATAACACCACTAACACCAATGTATTTAGGATTTATCCTAGGAGGTTTGCAGGCAAACTTATTTACACTAACCCTCCTAAACACAGCTCTAGCAGTGTATTTTAAAGTAAAAAGCATTAAGTCAATACCGATAACAACGCTTCTCCTCATAATAGCGGTAATGTGCCATCCATGGGTAACTTTCCAGTACATAGCAATCATAACCACATACGTAATACTGTGTTTAGTAGTGTTTAAGAGAAAACATATTCCACTGGGAATTTCATTAGCTATAGCATTCATTTTCATAGCGTTCTGTACCTTAAAAATACCATCAATAATTAATGCTGTTTTCTCGCCTCTGCATAGACACTTAATATCTTATGGTTTAGAAAAATACATGCTTAAAATTCTTAAAGCGCCTCAAACACTATACTTCGCAGTAACAATATATCTTTGGGGTGCGCTAAATAATCTCATATACCCTATCTTAGCCATTTACGGGTTAGAAGAAGATAGCAAATACTTCCTAGTAACTTCAACAGCGGCAACAGCACTAATACTGTTCCCGCTAAGCTACTCCCACACGTTCATAAATAGGCTATTACTAAACACACACATACCCGTATTAGCGGCATGTACCACTAATGCTAGTACACACCCTAAGAACATTAGTAACAACAATTCCCAATTCTGAACTAAGCTCATACCTGTACTTAACACTATAAGAAACATCGAAAAAATTACCACAGAAAAATTGAAGCATTGAGAAAATATTTAAATAAATTAAAATAACTATCTACTCTCTTGAGGTTTTATATCTTGGCATATGCTCTTAAAGAATACTCTGAACTAATGTCCATAAATAGGGAAGATTTAGATAAAAAAATAAAATCTAAACTAACTATGATCCTCCTACCATCAGAAATAACAGGAAATTATATGATAGTTCAAAACCTGGTTGAAACACTCTACATAGGCCTATCATACATAAACAACCCGCCAACATACAGAATATATGGGTAATTTAAAGACATAATCAGCTAAGTTTACTAGGCAAACAAAATTCTCAATACACACCATTTACACTACATATCCACGTGGGAGTACTTCATGGGGAAATCTAAGGCGAAAAGTAAAAGAGTTGTTTTAAGCGAAAACATACTTAAACTAATCATAGAAGGTAAAGTAAGCTTAGCTAAAGGTAAAAAGCTAAGATATGGGAAATACAGAATCGTTAGAAGATACGTAGCTAAGGAGTAGCAGGACCTTGGTAGTAAGAGTTAAAATAAAAATAACACGAGAACATAC
>NJED01000061.1 GCA_002254745.1 Desulfurococcales archaeon ex4484_217_1 | reverse complement strand
AAGAAGATTTTAGTGAAAGAGATATTGGCGAAATATTCTTTTCTAAATATAAGTCCAAAGAAGAGCTTAGAAATAGGTGTCTGCAATAACTACACTGTTTACTTCTACGAAGGACGAGCATTCCTAGTGAAAATAAATGATAGATTAGTGCCGTTGCTGAAGTACTTACTTAGACTACGTATTGATGATGTAGATATGCCTAAAGTTGTTGTGGATATGGGTGCAGTAAAGCACATTTTAAACGGTGCTAACATTATGGCTCCCGGAATAGTGTGTATTGAGGGATCCTTTAGAAAAGATGATTTAGTGCCCTTCACTACGTGGGGGATAAAATATGGAAACTAAGCTACTCTTAAACTATCCATTATGCGTGGTGCATGTACTTCAAACCCCATTCTCCTAACAGTGTTTGCTAAAGCTAGTACCTTGCTTTCTTCCCCATGGATCAGTATTACTCTCTCAGGTTTCGGTGAAATATTATTTAAGAATGAAAGTAACTGTCTTCTATCTGAGTGGCCTGAAAAACCTTCAATGCTAAACACTTTAAGCTTTATCTTCAAAACTTCTATCTTTCCTTCCGGGGTGAAAGTTACTATCTCACGTTGGCCATCTTTTATTTTCCTACCTAAAGTTCCTTCAACCTGGTAGCTTACGAATATTAGAGCGTTTTCTTCATCCCTAGCCATCATCTTTAAATACTCTACAGAAGGACCTCCGGTTAGCATACCTGATGTCGCCAGTATTATTGCTGGTTCATCAGAGTCTACTATTGCTCTTCTCTCATCTCTATGCTCTACTTTCTTAATGTATTCAGCTTCGAAAGGATTCTCCCCCCTGTATATTGACTCCTTAACTTCCTCCGATAGTAACTCGGGGTATACGGCATGTATTGAGGTGACTTCATCTATCATACCGTCAACGTATATGGGGACTTTAGGTAGCAACCCCTTATTTATACCATTTATTAGCACAAGCATTACTTCCTGACCTCTACCAACAGCAAACACCGGGATAAGCACCTTACCTTTCTTCTCTATAATTTTCTTTACTTTGCTTATGAGTTCTCTTTCTGCTTCATCTCTTGGAGGTAGGTAGTCTGTACCGTAGGTGCTCTCCATGATTAACGTTTCTGCTCTTGGAAATCTGTCGTTAGCACGTGGTAGTAGCCGTGTTCTACAATACTTAAAATCTCCAGTAAATACTATGTTATGTAAGCCCTCACCTATGTGTAAATGCACCATAGCGGAGCCTAATATGTGGCCTGCATTGTAAAGTGTAACTCTAATATCGGGTGCTATATCTGTTACTTCTCCGTAATTTAGGGGTATAGTGTGTAGTAGCATTTTCCTAACTTCTCTTATACTATAGGGTATGTACTTGTTCTCTCTTTCAGCTATTTCCAAGAGGTCTTGAAGCATTAATACCATAAGATCTCTTGTGGCTTTAGTCGTATATATTGGGCCCTCGTAACCATATTTGAATAGGTAAGGTACTAAACCGCAGTGATCTAGGTGCGCATGTGTTATTACAACAGCGTCTAATGATGTAATGTCGAAGTCCGCTAGGTCAAATCTTGGATAGGCATTTATTGGGCTTGCTGCACCAGGGTTTAGCCCTACATCTAGTAATACTTTGCTTTCAGCTGTTTCAACAAGTATTGCTGTTCTACCTACTTCTCTGAATCCTCCAAGAGCAGTTATTCTTACATAAGTGCTTTTAAATAGCGGGGATCTGTGAATTCTATGCCCTACACTTCTCAGTACGTTTAACCTATACTCGCTCTTTGCTAGAAGTATCTGTAAGACACTGGTTAGGGTTTTTGTTTCTTTAGGAGGCGCTCTTACGATATTTGGTCTCCAGCCGGTTTCCAGCAATATTTTCCTAAGTAAGTTTCCTCCCTTACCTATGACAAGCCCGGGTTTAGCTGTTTTTATTACTATTTCCCCTAAGGTATGGTCGAATTCTATGCTTCTAATATCTGCTTCTTTAGGTATTATTTTAGTTATAATTTCACGGGTCTGTTTTTCGGATTTTCTAACACTTGGATCTGTTCTTATAACAACACGTTTCTTTATCGTTTTAGCTATTTTCTTTATAACGTCTGAGCTTTTAATTACTGCTTCAACATTTTTCACGTAAACAGCTATTTCGGGGCCTTCAAGCTCTATTTTGGTTATTTGTGCTTCAGGAGGCATTAGTGAGACTACCGTGTTCTTTATGTACTCGTAGACGTTTATCATGCTTCTTTCTTCCCCATGCTTGAAATTATTTTTTCTACTTCCTCCTTGCTAAGTTCCCTATAGCCTCCTTTAGTTACTGCAACAACATCTACGCCTTCTCCTGAAGCTACATCTCTTTTCATAGCGGCGTTTACTGCTTTTACAGCTATTGCTACAGCCTCGTTCAAGCTTAAATTGTCATGGTATGATGATTCAATAATGCTTATAGCTATAGGAGAACCCGATCCCGTGGCAACATATTTTTCCTCAGTTACTGTTCCAAACCAGTCTAATGTGTATATTCTCGGTTCAGTATCGTATCCTGCTACTATTAATTGAACAATGTATGGTAGTGTTCTTGCTCTCGAGAATATAATGTTAGAGAGAATTGATGCCATACTTTTTATTGTTAAATCCCTATTTGCTGTGAGCTTATAGTACTCTATTTCGGCTTTAACAATATCAGCTAACATTTGCGCGTCAGCAACAAGCCCTGATATTGTTAAAGCAGCTCTCTTATCTATTTTAGCTATTTTCTTAACCTTCTTATGTGCAATATAGTAGCCTGCGGTAGCTCTTTTATCAGCTGCTAAAACCACCCCATCCCACTTACTTTAACTGTACTTTAGAAAGAAACTAACCAGCCGTGTTACCATATCATTGGATTACATCTATATAAGATTTGTTGTCCTTAAAAAGATATGGGAGGGAGCTTAGTGGGGAAAGAAGCACATATTCATGTTATTAAGCTTCCTCGTAAAATAGTTATAGGTAAGGGCGTTAGTAAACAGATTCCCCAATACTTTAAGGATTTAGAGCTTGGGAAAAACGTGTTGCTAATTACAGGCCCTAATCTTATTAAATTATATGGGAAAGAAATTATACAAATACTTGAAAACGGAGGGTTTAATGTAGATTATCTCATAACTAAAGGCACAAATATAAACTATTTAAAGGATCTGCTAAGTCGGGTACAGAATGAAAAATACGATGTTATTGTGGGTTTTGGCGGCGGTAAATCTATAGATACAGCGAAGTACATAGCCACAAGTCTAGGTAGGCCCTTCGTAAGCGTTCCTACAGCAGCTTCACATGATGGAATAGCTTCTCCTTTCGCTTCAATTAAAGGTCTAGAGAGGCCAACATCGATTAAGGTTGAAGGCCCTGTAGCTATAATTGCTGACACTGAAATCATAGCTAAAGCACCTTATAGATTATTGGCATCTGGTGTAGGTGATTTAATAGCTAAGTTTACAGCTGTCCTAGATTGGAGACTTGCACATAAGTTAAAAAATGAGTACTATGGTGACTATGCAGCTTCTTTAGCTCTGCTTTCAGCAAAACACGTAATAAACTATGCTTCAATTATACGTAGAGGAACGGAAGAATCTGTACGAGTTGTTATGGAGGCTCTCATAAGCAGCGGTATAGCAATGCACATAGCCGGCTCTTCTAGACCAGCTAGCGGTTCTGAGCACCTTTTTAGCCATGCATTAGATATTGTAGCTCCTAAGCCTGCACTTCATGGAGAACAATGTGGTGTAGGTACAATTATGATGGCTTATTTACATGGTAAGAACTGGAGAAAAATAAGGAAAACATTGCGAGAAGTGGGGGCACCTACTACAGCTAAGGAGTTAGGTATAGATGACTACTATATAATCAAGGCACTGACAATAGCTCACAAGATTAGGCCGGAAAGGTACACTATTCTCGGAGAATCAGGTTTAACGTGGGAAGCAGCTGAGAACCTTGCAAGAAAAACTGGAGTCATTGACTAGTAACATTTAGGAGATGAGATACTATGATACAGGGGAAAATAATAACGTTAATCTCTGTAGAAAACGCTAGGAAAGGATACAAGTTTCTCTTTGAAGGGCAAGTTTATGAGCAATGTAAGTTATGTCCATTATATAACGTCTGTATAGGCAATCTCAAGAAAGGCAGAGTATATGAAGTAATTAATGTTAGAAAGAAAAAACATAAATGTAAAGCGCTAAACATAGACTTAGCAGTTGTAGAAGTCAGAGAAGCACCATTAGAAGTAGCTATACGTACATCATACGCCATAGAGGGCGCCATAATCACATTTCATCCTATCAATTGCTCTAAACTGTCATGTATAAATTACGAACTATGTAGTCCCGTAGGGCTAAAAAGTGGTGATAAATGTAAAATAGTGAAAATATATGGTAAAATAAATTGCCCAAGAAATCTGTCACTATCAAAAGTACTTATTAACCGGTGTTCTTAGCTTCAACCTTTTTCTCAGAAACGGGCTGCACTTCAGGTAGTTTTATAGTGTGTTTTTCTACAAACTCTACAGTTGGCGCTATGGATACGTATTTCTCTATTTCCTTTACAACTGTCTGCTTTACGTATTGAACATTATCTATAAGATACGCTTCCTTAGGCATCTCCACCCTTAAAGAACCTTCAACTATT
Organism: Desulfurococcales archaeon ex4484_217_1; assembly: GCA_002254745.1. Lineage (GTDB taxonomy): Archaea > Thermoproteota > Thermoprotei_A > EX4484-217-1 > EX4484-217-1 > EX4484-217-1. The sequence goes on along the minus strand of NJED01000061.1, from coordinate 1,741 downwards.
TTTACTGTGAACTTATCTGGAGGTATGTTCTTTAATCTCCTATGAAGCAAGTACTTTACTTTTTCCAAAGGGTCTTCTATTTTCTTGAGAACCTTAACCTGGTAAACTATCGTTTTCCCTGCCAAGGGATGGTTAAAATCTACTATTACTCTTCCTCCAGTAATATTTCTAATAGTTGCTGGGACGCCGTTTATTTCTACTACTTCACCTACCTTAGGATATATCCCTCTTCTTGTGAAGTTTCTTAAGGGCATTAATTTTACTTTATTCGGATCTCTTCTGCCATAAGCTTTTTCGGGAGGTACTTCGATGGTTTTTTCCTCGCCAATATTCATTTTCGCGAGTTCTTCTTCAAGACCTTCTACTACTCTATGCTCACCTAGTATCACAAGCAGTGGTTCGTACACTTTTCCTTCACTATATTTTTTATGCTTCTTAGCTACATCAGCTATCGTTGCATCTATGAGTTCCCCGGTTTCCTTAACTGTAGCTATATAGTCTATTAGTATGAAATCGTTTCTCTCAAAGGGCATGTACTCACCTTCCAAGGTTCTCTATGTTCAGTTATTGCCCTATTTCTCTTTTGGAATTTAAGTTTTAATGTCCTTTCCTTAGGTACCAACCTTTATCTATGATGTTTTCACATACTATACGTTCACTACAGAGCGTTTTGATAAGGTTTCTCATAATTAGCTTGCAAAGTCCAACAACATTTTCTTGAGGATCTATGACAACTACTATTTCATGTAAAGGTTCATATACTTTGGTTACGCTTTTTAACATTACGTCTCTACCGTAGCTAAAGAGAATAGCCGCTTGCTCATTTATCATTATCGCATTCCTTTTAGCCATTTTGAAAAGTTTTTCGCAAATGTCCAAGCTCGGTTTGAACTTCTTACCATATATGCCTACAAATACTCCGGCGCAGTAAGGTTCTCTTCCAAGTACTGTTTTTACTTTATTAAATATGAAATTAAATTGCTCAATAGTTACTGCAAATACCTCCTGCCTAGGACCGCCTTTGGTTATTAATAGCTTTTTATTCTTAAAGAATAACCTTACATTCCTGTACCCATCCTGTACCCAAACATTTGAGCTAATGTTGCGAATACTTCGTCTCGTATTTTACTGGGTATGGGGGCGAACACTATAGATTTTTTTCTAAGTTTGCATATGAAGAAGCCTTCCGTACTATGCTTATGGGGGTAAAGTCTTATGCACTTTCTTAGGTCAGAACGTAATTTAATGTTAAAAACCTCTGTGAAGCCAGGTACTCCTACGTTTATTCCAGGGCTCTCTATTAGTATTCTGTCTTCAAGAGTATTGAGTATTTCATTTAATACGAATTCGTTTTCTTCGGGAGCAATAGAGCATGTAGAGTAAACTATTTCTCCGTCTTCTTTTACTACTTCATATGCTATTTTGAGTAGTTCTACTTGCTTAGACGCCATAATATAGAGGTCTTCTACTCTTCTCCTTCTTATGCTTTCTGGATCTATAGAGATAAGTCCTTCGCCACTACAGGGAGCATCTAGAAGAACTTTAGTAAATGTGTTTCTAAGCCTTCTTATTTCTCGCACATCCATTCTGATGGCTATAACGTTTTCAACACCCATTCTTGACAAATGCGACCTTAATGCTTTCATTTTCTCCCTGCTTATATCAGTGGCGACAATTATTCCTTTGTTTTCCATTATTTCTGCTAGGTGGGTTGTTTTACCACCAGGAGCAGCACACATAT
>NJED01000060.1 GCA_002254745.1 Desulfurococcales archaeon ex4484_217_1 | reverse complement strand
TTATAAAAGTTTATAAGTTCTTTAATATATGTATTTCTTTTGAAACTAGAAATATTTAAAGGTGGATGGTTCAAAAGAATGTTTCAATTTGAACTCGGTGGTGGTTTACCTCCAGAGCTTTTTAGAGAAATAGCAAAGGAGGAAATGCTGATAAGGATAAGGGTTGAGCGAAGGAAATGGGGACGCGAAGTAACGATTATTGAGGGGTTAGATGATCCTTCAATAAATTTAAGAGAGATGGCTGCTAAACTCAAATCTAAACTTGCATGCGGTGGAACAGCGAAGAATGGGAGAATAGAGCTCCAAGGAAACCACAAGGAACGCGTTAAAGAACTTCTGATAGAAATGGGGTTTCCAGAAGAAAATATTCTAATAGTGGATTAAAATAAACAATAAACTATATTTTTTCAATTTTTACAGTGAAAAAATGTGTTTTACTGCGGTGGCAAAGGTACTTTAAGTTCTCTAACCAACTCCTTGTACCTGTTTCTTACAGTAACTTCAGTTACTCCAGCTACTTGAGCTATTTCCTTTTGAGTTCTTCTCTCATCTTCAAGTAGAGATGCTATGTATATTGCTGCGGCAGCTAAACCTGCTGGATCTTTTCCTGCCGTTATTCCTTTTTCTTCTGCTTTCTTTAATATTTCAGCAGCTCTCTTCATTACACTACCACTTAAGCCAAGTAAGGCCCCTATTCTCGGCACATAATCTATAGGATCTGCTATAGGTACTCTTAATTCTAGCTCTCTTAGTAATAACCTATAGCATCTTGCTACGTCTTTTCTACCAACTTTAGTGTACTTCACTATTTCATCTAGGGTTCTAGGTATTTTGAGTCTTCTACAAGCTGCATATATTGCTGCTGCTACAACTGATTCTATGCTTCTACCTCTTACAAGACCTTTCTCAACAGCTTTCCTATAGATTACTGCTGCTTCCTCTCTGACATTTCTCGGCAACCCTAGTTGTGAGGCTATTCTATCTAGCTCATTCATTGCTTGAGCTAAGTTCCTGTCAATACTTGACTGTATCCTAGCTCTAATTTGCCACTTTCTCCAACGTAGGATTTCAAGTCTTCTCCTAGGCTCTAAATGTCTACCAAAAGCATCACGGTCACGCCAATCAATAATTGTTGAAAGACCTTTATCATGAACAGTTTGTGTAAGAGGCGAACCAACACGGCTTCTTTTTTCTCTTTCCTCAGGTGTAAAAGCTCTCCATTCGGGACCCTGATCGACAGCTTTTTCACTTAAAACTGTTCCGCATTCGGCACAAACATATTGCCCTCTTTCAGGGTCGTAAATTATGTTGTTACTTCCACATACTGGACACTTAAATAGTTCATCGTAACTGTAAGGTGCACTCTCCCTTTTCCTTAATCTAAATTCCGGTGTACCCATAATTACTCGCCTCTAAACCTATATGAGTTAAATTTATATAGAATTCCTCCCTCCGCCTTATGCACTGTTAGGTGTAGGGATATATAAACTTTTCTTCGTAAAGGTGTAGTGTACTGAGACCGTATATCTCATATTAGCTTAAGTAATGTTTCCTTTACCTTCTCAATGCCTATGGCAACAATTAACTTACCGAGTCTTGGTCCCCATGGCTGGCCTAATAAAGCAGTATACAGTATTTTGAACTTGAACTTTCTTGCAACTTCATATACTAAGTTATGAACATCAACATCTCTCATGTTAGGATTAAGTGCTTGAGCAAACTCTTTCACTACTTCCCTATACTCTTTTACCGGTGTTGGCTTAAACTCTATAAGATATTCTTTAGGTACAAACTCTTTCACTACTTCCCTATACTCTTTCACCGGTGTTGGCTTAAACTCTATAAGATATTCTTTAGGTACAATGCCGAAGTTTATCCAGTTTTTAACGTATTTAGATGATAGTCTTTCTACCTCTTCAGAATATCCTAGCCTTTTCTTCACATGCTCCCAATTCTTGTATATCTGATAAAGGACTAGAATATCAGCAAAACTTATGTGGAAAACAGCTTTGCTTACGTCCGTGGCTAAGGTGTAAGCGTATATTTTCTTTGCAAGAGCAGGATCCTTTATTTTAACTCTTTTTTCAATTAAAAGCCCTATCTGCTTAAATTCCTCATAAAGTCTTAAAAGGAAATGCGCGTCGTCCTTAAAGTTCTTATTTTCCTCTAAACTTCCTCCCAGCTTCCTCCACGAGTGTGGTGATCTACACCTGCTCCTTCAACATCTACTTTTAAGAAATCTTGTCTACTTGGCCAGTCAAGTCTCCAAGCAAGTTTCCACTCATGGGAATCTATAGTAACGTAACCTTCATACCCGCATCCTCTAGTATAACCTACGTCTTTGTCGCAAATGTATCGTATTCTGTTATTTTTAATGTCGAATCCCAATACTCTAGTAGTTGCTATTTTACCGCATTTCTTACAAATAGGTAACACTATGTCCTTCCAATTCTCTGGAAGCTTTCTTAGTGATGTTTCCTCTAGAATCTTTTTCACGTAATCGAATTTTTCAATGAATAGTTTTAAGTATTTGTCATAGTATCCTTTTTCATAAAGAGTATTGGAGCCTACGATTTCATCCAGTGTTACATTGAATTCTTCCATTACCTTCTCTACTTCGCTGAGAAAGTGTTCACCGTAGCTGCCATGGCATCCGTAAGGATCTGAAACTCTGCATAGAGGTTTCCCTAAATGTTGCTCCAATTCCCTCTCATAATTTTTCAGAGTTAATGGTACACTATCAAAAGCATCCATAATATCTCCAACAAATATAAAGTACGTTTCTACCTCTCTTCTCTTAAGTTCCTTAACTAAAGCCCATGGGTAAAGAAATTCACATACTGTTCCCAAATGCGGAGGCCCACTTGTAGTTATACCTGAAGCTATGGTTACATTGTAGCCTCGCTCCTTCACTATTCTATCAGCAAGTTTCGTTACCCAATGAACTATCATGGACTAATTCTCCTACTAGCATGTATAGTTAAGAAACTATTAAAACAATCGCCCCTGAAGAATTAACAAATGGGTTATTCTTAAAAACCAAACACATCCAATACTAAGAATGTTCCCTCGTTTAGGTGCTTGAATGGTTTTTGAGTTTGCATTAGCTTAGTAAAGTTTATAAGGTTTCCTTTTGAAGTTCCTAATTCGAGATGTGGGGCTTCGGTGGTTTCGTGGAAGCCCCGAAAGCCCCTGACCAAATGCGGAACCAAGAAGGGATGAAGGGGAAGCCCATGCATCGGCAACCACTGGAATAGCCGGGTCGTCTAGCGGTCAAGGATGCGGGGCTTTGGATAGCGGCTACCGTCCCCGCATTCTCTTTTCTTTTTTCTAAACTCTTCCAGCACCTTAACAGAGAACGACAGAGCATCCATTTTATTAAAGATAAATAAACGGCATCTTGAACAATTATAGTATACACTATGCTTGAACCCAATTTCTCTTTTCTACATCATCATGATAAAACCCACCAGGCATCGCATCCACAACGTAGGTAATTTCGAAGAAAATTTAAAAGCATCTTTACAAATAATATACGTCATGGGGCGGTAGCCGCTAGAAGAGCCCCCGTGACCGGGGTTCGAATCCCCGCCCGGCTACCATCTTACTTCTCTTAATTTACCTTTATTTCCGCTTCTACACTAGTGTTTGAATAAAATATTAGGTATTTCCGTCATGGTAAGCTTTAGGGATTTGAGATTAAGGGCCCCTCTTTACGAGCAAGGATTCATCTTAAGTAGTATGGCTACTAAACCTTTAGATATAGCCGTTAAAGCGTTTACTGAATTTATAGATGCCAATGCTGGAGATACGTTTATTTTCAAGAACCTATATAAAATTGTAAGACATGTTATAAAAAAGCTTATAAGAATCCTTGGCTGTCCAGATAGTTTATGTAGTGGATATATTGTGTCAGGAGGTTCTGAAGCAAACTTTTTATCCTTATGGCTTCTAAGAAACTATGCTATTAAAACGAAAAACTAAGAAAATCCAATATCATAGCATCCTATGCTACGCATTACTCAATATTGAAAGCAGCTAATGCCTTAAACATAAAAATAGTTTATTCTAAGTTAAACAGCAATTACAAAGTAGATCCGTTAGATATTGCTGAAAAAGCATCTAAACATACCATAGCAGTAATTGCAAACATAGGCTCAGTAGAATTCGGAACAGTGGACGATGTTAAGAAGATAGCTAAGGTATGCTCAGAATATGAAGTACCAATACATGCAGATGCAGCGTTTGGAGGGTTCATATTATCCATTATGGGCGGAGGATTCTCTAAAATGTTCCCGGGATTCAGATGTGAGAAAGTTTATACCATAATAACAGACCCTCATAAGACATTGTTTGCTCCAATACCGTCAGGCGGTTTTTCGTTAGGTTCAAGGACATGCTGAAGTATATTAGGTTTAAAGCACCATATTTACCTTCAAAAATTTCTGAAACTATAATAGGAACTAGAAGCGGTGGATCAATAGTGTCAATATATGCTATACTTAAACATTATGGTATTTATAAACTGAGGAAAATATATGAGAAATGCTATAATGTGGCATCGTATTTTAGAGATAAAGTTTTGAGGACAGGTAAGTTTAAGGTCTATGGTCCTTTAGAAACACCTATAGTGTGTTTTAAACCGTTAACTGCGAGCACAAATAAGCTTCTAAGTAAGCTTAAGGCTAGGGGGTGGATAATTTATAAGTGCTCACTAGTTAACGGACTGAGGATAGTGTTTATGCCTCACGTAACCATGTCTGTTATCAGGAAGCTTCTTGATGACTTAATTTACGCTGTTGAGTATTGATGAAGCTACTCGTACTCTCTCCATGTATGTCCGCATTTAGTGCATCTATAAAATCTTGTCGGCGGTTCATCTGCTGCCCTTGTTTGCATCATCCAAACATATGCTTCTCTATTCCCGCACCTAGGACATTCAACACCTTTAGCTATTGATGCTATCCTAGGCAATCTAATTGTTTCATCAATAATCACCATTTTCTCTTTTTCTGTATGTTCTATTCTCTTCTTAATCACATAAGATTCTCTACTACTTACTTCCCTGGAAAAACCACAATTATTACAGACCAGTATAACTTTGTTACCGCTTCTGCGAGGCATCATTAAACCTCCGCATTTTGGACAAAATTCCATGCTACATCCACCTAATTGCATGATATTTAGCGT
>NJED01000059.1 GCA_002254745.1 Desulfurococcales archaeon ex4484_217_1 | reverse complement strand
CAGGCCACCTCTCTACCTTGAAGCATCCGAAAAACCTATCAGCAACAGAACCTAAAGGCTCAACAACAACCCTACCACCCTCAACATAAACTCTAACTAAACCGCCCTCTTTAACACCAACAGCCTCCCTTAAACCCTTAGGAATCAAAACTCTACCCTTACTATCAACCCTAACAATAAACTCCAACAAACCCACCAAATAAATAAAACCCACTAAAACATATAAGTGTAACTTCTAAACATCAAACCAACTAGTGGAAAACAAGTACAGCATTGCTATCGTACAGTCAACAACTTAAGAATACAAAACCTAATTCTCCAAAAATTAAGCACAGAGTTTAGAATAACAAGTTACCTCTAGGAGAACAGTACTTCAAGGAAAACGCAAAAGAGGAGTATCGATCGTATTACTGTGAGACCCAGACCCACCAACGCCCCTAATAAAAATGCTTTATCCTCGCTGCTTTCTAAAGTGCATAACGCTTCACACACAGCGGTACATTTAAAAACACTTTAAACACAACACCCAATTATAAATTCAACAAGCCTAGTTAAAACTAAGAAATATAGCACACCAAAAATTAATAGAAACTACTTTAAAGAATAAATGATAAGCTTAGCATCTTCTTCAGGTATTGGCTTCCCCAAGTTTGCAGGTATCCAATTAGAAATAACGCTGAATGCTCCAACAAATTTTCCTCCAAGCTTCTTAGAACCCTTCTTCTTAACGTAGAAAACAGCAACATCGCCAGGTTTAACAAGTTCCACAGCCTTGGAACTCTCGGGAACACCGTAAACGTATTTCTCCTTAATAACAAACCAGTTCTCCTCAGAAACAGCAAAAACCCAATACTTTACCAACCCGCATACACCTTTAAATAATTTCTAAGCTAGAATATATAAGAATCTCGAGGAATTAAGGACAGACACGATAAATTTTAGGGAATGCTAAACCATTATTCCATAGTCAAAACCTAGATAGAAAGAAGAGTGAAAAATGAATGTAATAGAAGTAGTGTAAGCTTTCTACTTACGCTGAAGGTATTCCAGGCACTTTAAGCTTAGCATTAAGCTTCTCTTAACATAAACCTCATCATAAATCTTCTCATCAAATCCCATATGAGGTATTATAATCATTATCTCGGTATAATGCTACTTGCTGCAATTCTAACTGAAAATAACCATATTTATGTTGTAGAGAGAAGGCTACTTTTGTTTTTATTTTCCTAGCTTCACCTATATACCATATGAGTGATAATTTTAAGATCTCTTGCTAATAATCAATGTTTAAAGTTAAGCTTATTAGCATTGAGTTCATATGTAATTACTTGGGTTAGATTCTTGAGTAAAGGGCCAACTATTGTAGTAAAGGTTGGAAGGAAAGGTGTTATAGTTCTTCCTAAAGCTTTAAGAGAGCTTGTTGGTATTGAGGAAAAATCTCTCGTCATATTAGGTGTTGAGGAGGGTAGAATTATCATTAAGCCTTTGAAGGTTCGTAAATAGTAGAGTATATGTTTTAGATACAAGCGTGCTTGTCGAATATCTTGACAAATCATCTCCTCTAGCTAGGAAAGTAGAAGTAATTTTTAAGAAGGCTTTAAACCGCGAATTAACTCTTTACACTACATCACTTGCTCTAGCTGAAACACTACACGTTACTTCGAAGTTCTATAAGGCTATGGGTGTTGCTGAACCTAATAATGAAGCTTTAAACTACATTATTTGGCTTAAAGAATACGTAGGGTTGAAAGTAGGAAATATAGATGAAATGTTAGCGCTGAAAATAGGGGAGTTAAAGAAGAAATTAGGTATAGCACTTACAGACTGCAGTATAGTAGCTTACGCTTTAGAATTAAAGGGCACAGCTTTATTTAGGAAAGTAGAGAGAGAAATGAAACCTACTATCAAGAACCTCAGCTTCAAAACTGCCTACTTCCCTGTCTTTTAACAGCAATATAGTTGATGAAGTATATTACATAGAATTCTCCGCTTCACTAAAACAAGACATAGCTCCCGCAAGCACGCCTAGAACATAGAAAAACCCATATAAACCTCCTCCAAACAAAAACATCAAGAAACCATTCCACAACATTCACACTTTACCCTTTTTTATTTTAGATACTTAGAGGAAAAAATCCTGCACGAATCCAGGAGAATCTACGTCTTTCCAATATTATTATTACTGGAAATAGCGATCAAACGATTAGATTCTTTTTCTCAAGCTGGCAATCCCTTAGCAAAAATTGAAGAATACATTCGACTTTTAAATTTCCCGAACCCTTAAGATCCCATCACTTAGCATTTATTCCATGTTCACTTATTTCTAAACCTAAGAAACCATAAAGAAACGCTTGCCATGAACCACCAGCTGAACCTACATGGAATCCTTCTTCAACATTACCATAGATGTCCCTTAAGTCAGCATATATAGCGTATTTAAACATAGTATAGGCTAGTTCTTTTAGGCCAAGTTTAGCTGCAACCGCAGCATACACTGGTAAGGAGAGAGATGAAGCATGGGTTGTCCTCTTAAAGTAATAGTCAAAGTTTTTCTTAATGAAATCCCTGCTGAATCCGTACTTATCAGATAGTAGATAATGAGCCAATACCACAGATGCTTGCTTAATTATTTGCGTTCTATCAATTTTTTCCAAAATAGTCTTCGGAATATGTTTCTCACCTATGTTTATATTAATGTTAGGCTGAACTACATGGTCTTCAAGGTTAAAGTATCCTTCGAATTCTTCGCATAAATTATTTTCAGAACATGGAAGGAACATTTTCTTTGAAATTCGGTCCCACAATTTAACTTCATCTTCATTAATATTTAGCTCTCTAACAATATTAAACCACTCACTATTTTTTAGTGCTTTTTCAAAGTATTTCACAGCTAGCTCAAGATTATACTTCACCATTAAATTAGTGAAGTAGTCGTTATTTACATGAGAATGATATTCGTCAGGACCCATAACATTCTCTATTACATACAAGTCCTTTAATTCATCGTATTTAACCCTACTTGCCCAGAACCTTGCTGTTTCAAAGATTATTTTTAACCCACATTCCTTCATGAATGATTTATCACCCGTAATTTCGTAGTATTTATTAACAGCATAAGCTATGTCAGCCGTAATATGTTGTTCTTCTTCACCAGTCCATATCCTAATAGTATTTTCCCCAGAGAAGTCAAGAGGTATTTCCTTAGGCGTAGCTTCGAGGCCATCATCAGCCGATTCCCAAGGGTATTGCGCGCCCCTATAGCCATTCCTCCTAGCGTTCTCTTTAGCTTGCTCTAGAAGCTTACATCTAAACATTAAAATTTTCCTTGCGTATTCTGGATAAAATAACATGTAAAATGGGAGAGCATATATTTCTGTGTCCCAGAAAACATGCCCCCTATATCCTAGTCCGTGAAGCCCTCTAGCTGGAAGTATAGCATACTCTCTATCATCGTCTATTACTTGTAAGAGATGAAATGCGTTAAATTTAAGTGCCTTCTCTACGTGTTTGTCTCCCCTAATGCTTAGGCCTATTCTTCTCCACACCCGTCTCCATGAGCTTATATGTTCTCTAAACAGCTTGTTTAAGCTTATTTCACAAAGTTTCCGTATGTTCTTTAAAGAGTCTTGAACATAGTTTTTAGAATCAATATTTCTAACTATGTAAACATACTTCGTAATTTCAATACTGCTATTTCCCCCTACAGTGAATACTTCGCCTAATACATTATGCTCGTTGAAAAAGCTTCGTTCATGGAATTTAGAAATACTATTTTTCATAGCTATAGATACTTTGTACTTATTGTCTAAGGTTCTTAAAGTGAGTAGTAATGTGCCATTTGCGTACCTTACCTGCTCTACTACATAGTGTTTTATCATAGCCTTGTCGTTTATGAAATAATTACCTACGCTAGTATCAATATAGCTTATAAGCGATGCTTTATCGTATCCTCTAAGATTTAACGTAGCGTTAATTAGAAACAGACCCTTACGCTTTCTATGGACTAATCTGTAGCTAAAATATTCCAGTTCTCCACCATATCCTTTCCACTTAAGTGCTGCTTCAACAACTCCACTGTTTAAACTGAGCGTTCTTTTAAGTTGAAATTTTGAAAAACTAAAATCGAGGGGTTTACCATCAACAATTATCTTTAGCTTTGAAACTTCAGGTAGGATGGCTAGTTCTCTGTAGAATACGGGGACATGGTCGTAAACATGGCTTACTAGAGTACCTAAAGAGAGAGGGTAAAGCTCAAAAGCTCCTCTAACCGCGAACCTACCGTTCGATAATGTTAGTAATGTTGCTAGTTTTTTCTCTCTTGAAAGACTAAATACTCTGTCCTTAAATGTTAGCTTCAAAGTAACACCCAAGCTCTTTGAGTATGTGGAGAGGTGTTGTTTTTGAGAAATCATAAATCACATAGTCAGCACCATATTTTCTTAATGCTTGATCCCTATATCCTACAGTTTTTAACCCCAATTTCTTAGCAGCAATTATTCCTGAAGGTGAATCTTCGAAAACAACTATACATTGTATTTTCATGCGTTTTCTTCTTACTACATCTACTGCTCTTTTGAAAACCTCGTCTTTAGTTCTTCCTGAACCACTCACATCAACATCAAACAGTTCAGTTAGTTTACCATAGCCTTTTACAACTACTCTGTCGGCAATGATATGTACATTTCTTGATGCTGATGCTAAGACTTGAAAAATACCATGTTCTTTAGCCTTAATTATGAAGCTTATTGCCGCCCAATTAACTTTGAAAAATCCTTTTTCCACAAGCTCTCTAAAAACCCTATTTTTGAAGTTTGTAAACTTCTTTATTTCTTCCTCTCTTTCCCTATCGCTTAGCTTTTTCTCGTTAAAATATCCTAGTTTTTCGAGAATGATTTTTCCTCCTTCTATTCTGGGTCTTCCGGAAACATATTTTCTATAAAACTCACTTGTAAAACCCCTAATACCGTAGGCTTCTGAAGCGATTTTCCAAGCTAGTTCATGAGGTGTAAACACTATGATACCGTCGAAGTCCCAAATAAACATGTTCCTCATTCCGCATTGACACTTCTGAAAACTACTATTTACAATCATTATACTACTTAATTGTAGTATATAAAGATAGTTTTTAGCTATAAAAAAATATAGAAGATTTCAATAAATTAATAATGTAGTTTTAGTGCAAGCACGTTCTCAGAAGTGCATGGTGTTAAATATTGAGTGCCTACTTAGTACTTTTAAGAAACAAGGTGATGACAAGTACTCAAATCTCTAAAGAAGCCCATATTCCGCAGCCAAGAGTGTATGATGTTTTAAAATCACTTGAAGACAAGGGATTAGTTATCGTTTCAGAAGGCAGGCCTAAACTTTATAGTATCGTTTCAGAAGGCAGGCCTAAACTTTATAGAGTTGAAGAGCCACGTAAAGCTCTTAAAAAGCTTGCCTATAGAATTATTGAGAAAGTTAAAGAGAATTACTCATTCTTAGTTGATGTCTTAGAGGAAATGTATGTAAGCAAGGCTGAGGAGTCAAGAGAGGGAATATGGAAGCTTAACTCGCCTAATAGAATTTATGATAAAATTTTGGACGTTATCTCTGATGCTCAAGTTGAGCTCTTAATTTCAGCATATGATCACATGCTTGACAAATTGAAATCTAAGCTTAAGAAGCTTAATAGGAAAGGTGTTTCAATATGCTTAATAACTTACGGTTACTCTGAACCTCAAAAATATGTTGATGAACATAGGGTTAAGAAAACCATAGGAACAGTCATAGTTATTGCTGATAGAAGCGAGATGGTGTTCGTCACAAATTGGCATGAACCATTAAGAGTTGTTCCTACGGGCTTCTATACGAAAAATATTCACTTAATAAGGCTCTTTAATGAATACTTCATTCATAATTTAAGAGACTTTGCAGAACCCATTTACACCTCATGGGGTAAGAAAGTTTTCACAAGAAAATTCCTTAACCTAGTTAGAGCAATAAATATGATTAACATCTTAAGAAGAAGCGGAAGAAAGGTTACCTTAAAAGTTTCAGGCAGATATGTTAAAACAGGGCAAAAGTTGCTGAAGGCGTAGCTCAAATACTTGTTAGAACAGCAGATGGTAGAGAAGTAAGTGTTGGCGGATGGCAAGCATACTTGGAGGATGTAGAAGCTGAATATGTAGAAGTAATTTCTTAAGTTCTAAAACATTAGTCAATGGCGGAAGTAATTTCTTAAGTTCTAAAACATTAGTCAATGGCGTGTAGTAAGCAATATATACTACTATTCAGTAATAAATTAGCATAGAGTACCTACTTGTTCAAGGTGGTATTTGTTGAAGTATTCTAAAGCTTTAGAAAAAACAACATCGCTAATTATAGCTCTCATACTAATAATAGCCATTATTGCCGCAGCATGGTTTGCTACGCGGCCGACAGCTCCGCCGACAACAACTGTTGTTGAAAAAGTGTATATTAGGTTTGCTGGTTGGAGCGCTGGAGAAACAGAGATGAAGAACTACGAGAAAATAATTAAGATGTTTGAAGAGAAATATCCTAACATAGCTGTTAAGTACGAAGTTATAACGCAAATGTTTCATGAAAACATTTTAGCATCTTTCGGTGCTGGTGTTGCTCCTGACGTATTCTACCTTGACTCGGCATGGGCGCCAATATTTGCTGAGAAGGGAGCACTATATCCGATATCTGATATTGTCGGTCAGGACTTCATAAATCAGTTCTATGACTTCCTACTAGAGCCGTTCAGGGGGCCTGACGGCAAAATCTACGGTTTACCTAAAGACTGGAGTATGCTAATGCTATTCTATAATAAGAAGCTATTTGAGCAAGCTGATAAAACAGGGAAGCCTGGACTAGCTATTTACCTTAGAGGATTCAATAGATACATGCCTGTAGCTTTAAGCTATGG
>NJED01000009.1 GCA_002254745.1 Desulfurococcales archaeon ex4484_217_1 | reverse complement strand
TTTTGGTGTTTGTGGTTTTTTATGTTGTTTGTTGTGTTTTTGTTTTGGGGTGCTGTAGGATGGTGTTTATAATTTTTTCCTAACAATTTAGTTTCGAAATGTGGGGTGCTCGGGGGCCACATAAAATATCATAAGACCCGAACCCCGATAATTTAGAATAACCTTTTTATTTCAGGTATTCCATCGAAATCACTGTCATTTGAATATATTTCATCTATATTTAAGCGTTTCATCTGATATGCTATGATTAGGTCATCCCATAACTTTACATAGTTTAAGTAGTACCTTTTTGCAAGCGTTAATGAGCCTTTAATGTCCTCATAGCTTGTTTCTACTATGTCTATATAGCCTTCACCTAGGTACTCCAGAAATTTTACCATTGCGTGTTCTCTACGTCTTCTCTCTAAATGTGCTAGTACTTGGGAAATAGCTAAGGTTGAGGTATAAGCCTCGTAAGCTCCTTTCTCCGCGTCGATAAGTATTGATAATGACTTAGCACTATATCTTGGATCTTTTGATAAAACGTAAATGAATATATTCGAATCTATAAATCTCTTAGCCAATGCCTTACCCTTACTCTAGTCCGTATAGGATAGTGATTTCTCTATCTCCTCTATACTTACTTCCTCTTCGCCAGCAATTCCTAAAAGATCTTTAGCACTAATTTTCCTTAAAGGCTTTAATATTATCATTTTCTCTCTAACTTCTATTAGTAATGTAGTACCCTTTTTCAATCTTAATTTCTTCCTTATCTCGGATGGTATAGTTATTCTACCTCGATTATCCAATATCACCTTGAGGGACATAATCCTTACCCACAAATAATATACCCACTACTATTTACTTATACATTGCGTTACAAATACTATGCTCATATCTCAGTATATAATACTATATGGCCTATTTTCTAGAATATTGATTATACTTAAGGCTCTCCTTATACACTGAGGTATGTTGTGGGCTACTACATTTTCCGGGCACCGCTCGATAGTTAGCATAGCTTTATTCGATACTACGTCTTCAACTGTTATTGGCTCGCCTTTTCTCGTTGTATTCTCAATGTTTATACATCTTGGCCCCGTCCACTTGAATAGTAGAGGATGTACTTTTAGTAGTTCCTCCCTCATTTTCCAAGCAACATATCTTATTTCCCATTGAGCTTTAAGGCATGTTCTTAAGCCGAAGAAGTGTCTTAATTCTCTAGCATTCATTGTTACAACTATTTTAGTCGTTACTGCTTGGGGTAAAACATATCTTGCATCCTCAGGTGGTATTCTTAAATCTAGTAGCTTAACATAGGCTTCATAAGCTTTAGATACCGCCTCATCGAAGATTTCCGATGCTTCACTGTTTTCGCTTATTCTCGGAGGTTTTACTACACTAAAGTATTCTTTAATCATCTTAGCAAATCTTTGGGAAAGCTGAGTGTAGCTAGCTATTCTATGCCTTACTAGTTGATGGCTGCATGCACGTGAAATCCCTTCTATTACGAAAGTGTAAACGGAATGCTCCCATGGGGATAGATGGTTTCTCTTTAAGGTTTCCTTAATCCACACCTCTACTTCTTCGTCAGACATTTTTCCCCATTGATATTCAAAAGGCTTCCTTGAAAGACTTTGCTTAGCAGCTACTGCGACAAGTTTTTCTCCTTCAGGAGTATAGCGTATTAGCTTTACCTTAATCAACTCTACCTAACCGTACGTATCTTCTGGAAAAGTATTTCAAACAGTACGCGAATAAGAGTTAGTACTCTTCACATTTTCTCATTGAACGTTCTAAGTATTTCAACAGCTCTAGATGTTTTCTTTAAAATAACACCTGGTCTTTCTACCCTATACAGGACAGATATTTTCTAAGCTTAAACACTCATGTCGAATACCTTAATTTACCATTTAACAACTTCTCTAAGAATGAAGGAGGATCTTAATGTTAGCCGCAAGACTTTACAAACCTTACGATTTAAGGCTAGAAGAGGTTAAGGAGCCCAAGGTTAAAAGGGATTGGGTTAAGATTAAAGTCGAAGCTGTGGGAATATGTGGTACTGATAAGGCGTTTTATAAGGGTACCTATAAGCTTTTCAAAACACCTTTAGTTCCCGGTCATGAGATTTGTGGAAAAGTTATTGAAGTAGGTGATAATGTTCCAGAAAACATTATAGGTGAAAGAGTAGTTACGGAAATAAACATTACATGCGGTAAATGCTGGTTCTGTACCCATAGCCTATACACTCACTGCCCTTACAGAGAAACAATAGGTATAACTGTTGACGGTGGTATGGCAGAATATGTTTTAACACCATACCGTAACATACACGAAGTCAAAATGGAACCTGAAATAGCCGTTTTTACAGAACCATTAGCAGCAGTTATAGAAATGGTTAAACTTGAACCTCCAGTGCCTGGGTCAAATATTGCTATATTAGGTTCGGGAAATATAGGGCTACTTAGCCTACAGGTTCTTAAACAATATTCACCACTGAACATAGTAGTTATTGTGCGTAAAGATTCCCCTAAGGCTAAGTTCGCTAGGAAGCTTGGAGCAGACTATGTCGTAACATTTGATGAAGCTATGGAGCTTAGAAAGGAAATAACACCTGAAGGTCAAGGATACGATTATGTTGTCGAAGTTACGGGTAATCCCGAAGGATTATCATTAGCTTTAAAGCTTGTAAGACCTAGAGGCGTTATTGCGGCAAAAAGTACTCATGGAGCTCCAGTATCATTTAACTACACTGAAATGGTTGTGAAAGAAGTTAAAATTGTAAGTTCAAGATGCGGCCCATTTCCTCCAGCAATTAAGCTTCTTGAGAGGAAAATAGTTAAAGTTGAAGAGTTAATTACTTCAACGTATTCTCTAAGAGAAGTTAGGGAAGCATTTGAAAAATCGTTGAGAAGAGACCAGATAAAAGTTATTGTTAAGCCGTAAAACTCACTCTTTAATATAGGGTTTACCTAGAGCTCTAGGCACTCTAGCCCTACCTATAATAAGCGATACTACAGCCAAGGTACCTATGTAGGGTATTGTTTTGAATAAGTAAGCTAGCGTAGTTATTTTCACTTCAGGATATATCAGCTGTATTTTTATTGGCAAATATATTGAGAGAACGTCGAAGAACCCAAATATCATACCTCCAACAATGGCCATTAGGGGGTTCCAGTTACTGAAAGCCACATTAGCTAGGGCTATGAACCCCCTTCCAGCAGATATGTGTCTTGTAAATTGACCTATCCAACCTACGGTTAAGTATGCTCCACCTAAACCTGTAAGTATGCCGCCTACTACTGTAGCGTAGAACCTTGTTCTAAAAACATTAACCCCCATTGCTTCAGCAGATTTAGGATCTTCACCACATGCTCTTAATTTTAAACCGCTTGTCGTCTTAAATAACCAATACCATGTACCTATAGCTATAAGTATAGCTGCTATGGATAGAGGCGATATGGTAAATGTTAGTCCCTCCCTTATTTTCAAAGATACCATTGGTATTTTACTTACTGAAGGTGAAGCACCATGCTGCTTCCATATTGTAACTAATCCCATAATGCTTATTCCATAAGCTAATGTGTTAAAACCTACACCAGCTATTATTTGATTTCCCCTCAAATACACACTCACGACCCCGTGAAGAACGCCTGCTAATAAACCTATTATAGTTCCGGAGAATAAGCCTAAATACGGATTTCCCGTAATGAACGTCACTATAGTTGCTGTGAAAGATGAGAGAACAAAGATTCCCTCTAATCCTATGTTTACTACTCCTGATCTTTCAGTAATAATTTCTCCTACTCCAGCTAGTACGAGGGGGACCATGTATATTAGCGTGCTGGATGTTAAGCTTATAATGTCCTCAATCATTTCTTTATCAGCCTCCTAATTCTCATATAGCTAATTAACATGCGATACATGTAAGGGAGAGCAAGCGCAATAACTATGACTCCGGTTAGCACATCAGCTAATTCTGGAGGAGCTCCTGCAAGAAGCTCTATCATTTCACCACCTATGATGAGCATTGAGAAAAATATTGCCGAAAAAATTATGCCAATAGGATTATTTCTACCAAGTAATGCAACACCTATCCCCGTAAACCCTAACCCGAAAAGCGTAGACATAGTCGTATCTATTGAATAAACGTAGCCTATTAATAGAAGAGAACCCCCTAGACCAGCCATAGCCCCTCCAAGAGCCATAGAGTATATTATGGCAAGGTTAGGGTTAAACCCAGCATACTTTGCTGTTTTAGGAGATAAACCTGCTACCCTAAGCATGTAACCTATATTCGTATAATAGAGGATATAATATATTATTAAGGAGGCAATTACTGCAATAAAGAATATTAAGCGAATATCACCTATAGGAGTAGGTATTTTACCCAGTCTTGCATCTTCAGGAACAGGTATTGATTCATGAGGTATTTGGGGATTGTACAGTTTCTCCGTTAGTAAATAAAGTATTAGAAAATACATTACCCAGTTAAGCATAATAGCAGCAATTACCTCATTAACGCCGCGATAAACTTTTAAAACAGCCTTAAACGTACCTAAAGCAGCTCCAGCAACCATGCCAGCTAATATTCCTAAAGCAGGATTATGCGTGGACGTAACAACTATAAGTGAAATTAGAGCGCCAATGTACAGTTGGCCTTCACCCCCAATATTAAATACTCCAGCCAACATGGGGATAGCGAAAGCTAATCCTGTTAGCATTATTGGAGTTGATTTGCTTAAGAGGTAATTAGGGTTACTTAGTCCTTTAGAGAATAAGATAAAATATATTTTAGCAGGGTTAAAGCCTAAAATGTATAGCACAAGAGCTCCAATAGAGAAGCCTATGATGGCTGACGCGAGAGTTTCTATAGTTATTACAAGGTATTCCTCATACCTTGCTCTAATTCTCTCCCTAAATTTCATGAGAAAATGAGCTAGGCTCATCAAGCTTTAACACCTCCCATAAGTAAACCAAGTCTTTCAACAGAGAATTCTTCTGCTTTACCTATGGCAACTATTTTTCCCTCATACATTACGGCTATTCTATCGCTTAACTGCATTATCTCGTCTAAATCGGTGGAGACAAGCAATATAGCCTTATCCTTGTCTCTTAGTGAAATAAGTGTTTTCCTTATGAACTCGGTTGCGCCAACGTCTAAACCGTGTGTTGGCTCGGCGACTATGAATATTTTGGGTTCGCGTACAATTTCCCTACCTACCATAACTTTTTGCTGATTACCTCCACTCAAGTATTTTACAGGTGCGCCAAGTGAGGGAGCTATTATGTCAAGTTCTTTAACAACCTTTACAGCTATCTCGGAAGCCTTATCCCACAGTATCCTTTTTGTTTTAGTTAGAACCTTATGAAGATTAGTTAGTGTTGTGTTTTCCACAAGACTCATATCGAAAACTAAACCTACGAGTCTAGAATCTGGAACATATGCAAGACCAAGCCTATACCTCTCAACAGTAGACTTGTTAGTTACATCAACATTATCAACTATGATCCTTCCTTTAATAATAGGTCTTATTCCTGCAATAGCTTCTACAAGCTCTTTCTGTCCATTACCTTGAACACCCGCTATACCTAAAATTTCCCCTTCGTAGAGGTCGAGACTTACTCCGCGGACTGCATCTAATCCTCTATCGTCTTTAACCCACAAATTAACTGTTTCAAGAACTTTTCTACCTACTTTAGCTGGTTTCTTACTTATTTTCAAAAATACTTCTCTACCAACCATCATACGCGCTAAGTCGATTTCACTAACATTTGCTGTTTCAACAGTACCTACTAAACGGCCTTTCCTAAGCACAGTTACCCTATCGGTAATTTCCTTTACTTCCCTAAGCTTATGCGTAATGAAAATTATTGTTATTCCCTTCTCCTTAAGCTTCTTCAGAGTCTTAAAGAGCTCTCTAGTTTCTATAGGTGTAAGAACGGAGGTCGGCTCATCAAGTATAAGTATTTTAGCCTTCCTTAGGAGTATTTTCAAAATTTCGGCTCTCTGCTGAACACCTATAGGCAGGTCTTCAACAATAGCGTCTAGGGGTACTTCAAATCCTATTTCCTTCATGAGTTTTTCAGCGTTCCTACGTATCATACTTTCAGACATTTTCTTCTCTACAGATGTAAAGGATAAATGTAAATTTTCTAGAACAGTAAACGTGGGAACAAGTGTAAAGTGCTGGTACACCATACCTATACCATGTCTTATAGCATCCCATGGTCCGTGAAAACTTACTTTTCTTCCAAAAAGCCTTATCTTCCCCTTGGTAGGTTTTATTTCACCATATAGAATCCTCATTAATGTTGTTTTCCCAGCACCGTTCTCTCCGAGAAGACCATGGATTTCTCCTTCATAAACTGTTAAATTAACATCTCTTAAAGCAACAACGCCGTCGGGGTATATTTTAGATATATTAAGCATTTCAACAGCTCTTCTCTTCTCTTCAGACAATAGTTTAACCCCTTGGCGTTAACTGTACTGTTATACTAAAAGAGTAGAAGAAAATAAAATTTATATGTTATTTTAAGTTTACGTTACGGAGCCTTTTTCTAAAGCTGCATTAAGATTTCCTTTCAATAATTCGCTGATTATAGCGTCGTATTCTTCATGGGTCATAGGCGTTTTGAACGCTATTTCTCCTTTCTTTATCTTTTCCGCTAACTCGTTAACTAAGTCCCATACGTAGTCCTTAATGTACTGTTCTCTCAAAGACTTCACAGTATTGTATACATCGTCAGGTGTCATATCTTTAAGCTGCCCTGTTTCCTTAGCTAATTCTGCAAACCACTCTACACCATCAAGATCCCAAATTCCTACACCTTCCTCCTTAAGCCCTAAAGTTATTATTCCTCCTTTCCATGTACCTTTAACCACCATTTCTATTGCAGTATAGACCGCAACATCAACTCTCTTAGCTCCGCTTAGCGGTATATATTCTGGAGCATACCATTCCTGACTTGCATCCTGACCTATTGCGAAAGCTTTCCCTTTACCTTCCTTATTCCAGTCAATAACAGCATTAAACATACCTACATGGGTTAACCCTGCTAACCCATAGAGTACTTTTGCTCCTTGCTGTAAGAGCTGCATACCAGTAGTGTACCCTGCTTGTGTATCCGTAAATGTTCCAGTATACTGCCATAGGAAGTTAACTTTCTTTCCAGTTTTCAGTTCGAAGTACTTTGCTCCAAATAAGTAGCCTATGTGGAACTTCCATAGAGGCGGTATATCCATTCCAGCAACAGCACCTATAGTGTTTCCTCCTAGCTCGTAAGCCATACCCGCGGCAATAATTCCTACAAGCGATGCACATTCTTGCTCACGGAATAAAATATCAACTTCGTTATCTCTAATAACACCTGTTGTTGCATCTATTAATGCAAACTTTTGCTGCGGATATTTATCAGCAGTTTGGTTTAGAGGCCCCGTCCACAAGAACCCTATTAGAACTAGTATGTCGTATTCGCCGCTTTCACTTAAGCTTTCGAGCAAGGGTATCATGTCTTGCAGGGACTTCGGAGTTAAATAGCTAACTTCGACACCGAGTTCTTTACTTGCTCTTTCAGCACCAAGCCAGGCCATGTCGTTGAAGGATAAATCTCCTCTACCTCCAACGTCAAAAAGTATTGCAACCTTGTATTTCTTAGCTGGTGTAGGTGAGGGTGACGGAGAAGGTGAAGGAGCAGGCCCTATGGTAAATAGCGCAGCAGCAACTACAATAATGACAATAACTATTGCCACGATTGTTAAAGCAGCTACTTTAGAAATAGATTTCCTTAACAAAACATTTCACCAACTCAATTGTATTCAAAAATAGTTTTCCATAGGGGGTAAAATAAATTTAACGATAAATATAAAGTTCATGCCTAAAACACTTCATATGTAAAAGGAACTGCAATAAGTATTTGCAAGGATAGCATGTGAGAAGCGTAATCAAACTTAGTTACGTAAGGAAAATTATTCTGCATCTGTGTGCTATAACTCATTATTAGAGTAGAGTACTTTGATTAGTGGAAAATTATTGTCACGTAAATCGTTAAAATTAAATATAATTAAGACTTGTAGCTTGCTAAGAAGTGTTATGCAATGATAGTAACAACGTTTCTACTATTCGTTGTAGCAGTATGTGTAAGTGTAGTTGCGGCTGCTCTAGGTATTGGTGGAGGAAGCTTAATGGTACCTTTCTTAGTATTCCTGATGGGCTTAGATGTGAAATGCGCTATTGCTTTAAGCTTATTCTCAATAGTTTCAACCTCACTCTCAGCGACAGTAGTGTATTCTAAGAAGGAGCTTGTTAATTTCAAATATGGTTCATTACTTGAAATATTCTCTGTAATAGGAGCTATTATAGGATCTAATATAGCTATAGTGGTTGATGAAAGACTATTAAAAATAGCATTTAGCGTAGTACTTGTATATTCCGCCTATAGGTTGTTAAGAAAAAACAGGAATAGGCTTCTACTAAGAGGCGACGTAAAGAGAAGTTTAACAGTAGGTTCATTAGGGTCATTCGCAGCAGGTTCCTTGTCCGGGATGTTAGGTATTGGTGGAGGAGTGTTAAAAGTTCCAATATTGTTCTTACTTCTCAGACTACCTATTAAAGTAGCTATAGCTACAAGCGAATTCATGATAAGTCTTACAACATCAACTGCTGTGTTAACATATTACATTAAGGAGTATGCTAACCCATATTTCGCAGTAGCAACTATTTTCGGATCATTTATTGGAGCAAACATAGGCTCTACCGTAGCTATTAAGACTAAACCTAAAATACTGAAAATAATGCTAGCCGCATTGCTGATAATATTTTCTTCAATGATGATTTTAAGTTGCTTAGGTGTTAAGGTATGGTCTTAGGTAAATCCTACAGTAAGTTTGTTAAAACATTAATGTACGGATTTCTTTCTATAATGCTACTTACATTAGCTATTTCAATGTTAAACATCGGAGCAGGGGCTGTTATGATGAAGTTTTGTCTCTTACTCTTTATTCTTATTCCCCCTATTAGCGTAATGTACCTAGCTATCAAAAGCCTTATTCGCAAAGACTACACTATGCTCATATGTTTAGTTTTAATTTTCGTAGTAGTTGTGTCAAATATTTTAACCAATATACGCTTGTTGCTTCAATACTTACTGAAGTAGCTAAGCCTAAAAGCAAGCCTCCTAAAACATCACTAAAATAATGTTGTAGGAGCATTATTCTCGACGTAGAAACCAAGAAGAGCATGAGTAATAGCAGTACTTGTTCATACTTTTTCCTTGGTAAGTAGTAGCAGAGAACAGTAAACCTAGATGTATGGCCTGAAGGGTAAGAGTACTTGAAGGTGAAAAAAGAATACCTCATGTAACGTGGTCTCGGTATAGCAGTTACATACAAGTTTGTAAATAAAAATTATGGACGCTATTAAAAACACTAGAGGGGCGCTGGCCATGAACGACATTATTCTGAGAATAAGATTAATTTGAATATCAAACTCTGGCACCGCCTGAACCACATATACGTCTAATGGCCTAGTTAAGCCCATCATCACCAATAGAGTTAGTAATGTAAAAGTAAACCATGAAGCCAATGCGGTTTTTAGCTTGAAGCCCCGTCTTTGATTCGCATTTTTAATCATAGTTTTACAGCCAAATACCTAATTTCTACCATTAAATCACGTGCATTTAAAGTATTTATCTACTTCCGCTGAAACTGTTATTTAGAAGAAACCGCAACATTCCTAAAGTATAGGATACCATCATGGAAGCGATAATTTTAGCTGCGGGTTTGGGAAAGAGACTTAGAAGAGTAGTTAAAGGACCGAAGTTTAGCCTTAAAATAGAGAACTTTCCGCTAATATATTATCCTATTTTAACCTTAGCAAGTATTGGTGTTAAAAAGTTCATAGTTGTTGTAGCTAAGAAGTTCTCTAATGTAGCTCAAAACATAGCACACAGTCTTGAAGAGCAATACGGTTTCAAAGTAGTGCTCATTGAAAACCCTTATCCGGAGAGAGGTAATGGGTATTCGTTTTTACTAGCAAAGGAAAGCGTTGTTGAGGAAGAATTTTTCGTATCTATGTGTGATCACATATATTCTAAAAGCATACCTTTAGAAATTATGGAGACTATGGTTAAAAGTAATGCTGATATTGTTATAGGAGCAGATCCTTCACCAAAATTCATTACAGTCAAGGAAGCAACGAAAATCTACGCTGATGAAGCAGGGAATGTTGTGAAAATAGGGAAAAATATAGGAGAATATAATTGCATCGATTTAGGGGTGTTTCTAATCAAAAGAAACGTACTTGACAAGGTCGTAGATCTTAGAGGCAAAGCACATATAACATTCTCTAACATTATAGCGGAGGCAGCAAGGAGGAAGTGTAAGGTTATAGTGGCTAGGATAAAGCAGGGTTTATGGACTGACATCAATCATAGGATTTATTTCCCTGCCTTTATTCATTCTAGGTAACCCCATATTGGCTGGGATAATAGTTCAAACATCATCTATCCTAGATGGGGTTGATGGAGAACTGGCTAGGTACTATGGTTTAACCAGTAAGTTCGGCTCGTTTTTAGACTCAATTCTGGACAGACTAGTAAACATTATAGCATTACTTGGCGCTATACTTTACTTAACACTATTTCATGGGTTAAGCACGGTATTACACATATTAGTCTATGTTCTCGCTGTTGCCGGAGATTTAATGGTAAGCTATCTGCATGCTAGAGCACTTTTAGACCTAGACAAACACCCTGTATTTATAGGTAAATTACCGAGCATAGCATCTAGGGATGTTAGACTATTCATCCTATTTATTGGATGTATTTCAGGCTTCATATTTGAAAGCTTATTAGCAATAGCTATACTATCGTTTTGGATAGTTCTCACTATTTATTTGGAGCTGATTCCTCATGTACAAGGGGTCAATCATAGTTCTCATAGTTATTATGGCTTTGATTCTAGTTATCGCAATAGCATATTATTCCAATCATAGTTCTCATAGTTATTATGGCTTTGATTCTAGTTATCGCAATAGCATACTATTCATATACTTTAAGCCAACAATAATTAAGGAAGCCGAAGTAGAGTTTACTCTACTAAGCCCTGCTTTCAAAAATTCCTCAGAAATACCTGTGAAATATACTTGCGATGGTGTAGATGTATCACCTCCGCTTAAGTGGCTTAATGCCCCTAAGGATGCAAAATCTTACGTACTCATTATGTTCGATCCTGATGCTCCTAGAGGCATATTCATACATTGGGTAATGTACAACATACCTTCTGAAATAACGGAGCTAAAGGAGAATATTCCTAAAAAGAATATTGTTAAAGAGGGCTTGCAAGGAATTAATGATTTCGGCCATGTTGGGTATGGTGGTCCATGCCCTCCTAAAGGGAGCACCCATCGGTACGTGTTCCTTCTTTTCGCTCTAGATAAGAAGATAGACTTGGGCGGTGGAGCAGGCTTAAACGACGTTATCAACGCCATGAAAGGACATATTATCGGCTATGCTAAGCTCGTAGGCGTTTACGGTAGATAAGTAACGCTCTAGATAATACTCTTAGAATAGAACTTATATTTTGGAAACATTAATAACATTAACAATACTATGTGAGGAACTATGGAGTTAAGGAGAATAATTCCCGCAGTTTTTGCCATACTTGTTGTCGAAGGAGCTATGATGATTATAGTACCTATTGTTGACATTATCACAGGATATACTCCTTCCTACCCATTTACTTTAATGTCTCTTATTCTCCTATTCATAGGTTACATTATAGTTAAAGGAGGTTATGGCGGCGAAATTAGCCCTTTTGAAGCATTAGTTGTTGCCTCAGTAGTTTGGCTACTAATGCCCCTACTTTCCGCTTTCGTAATGTATTTAGATTTTGGTATGAACATTTACGATGCATTTTTCGAAAGCGTTAGTGGCTTCACAGGTACAGGTTTCACAGTTATCCCTGATGTAACAGTTCTTAGACCCTCAATTCTTCTTTGGAGAAGCATGATGCAATGGATAGGGGAGTTGGGTGTTGTAGTTTTAGCCGTAATTATACTTCCACAATACAACATTATGACAAGAGTTTACCTTGTTGAAAGAGGTAAATTAACACCAACAGTTATTACAACAGCCAAAATGGTTGCAGGAATATACTTCCTACTAACGGGAGTAGGTTTCTTACTATACGTGTTCGGCGGTATGACCCCCTTTGAAGCAATAAACCTGATAATGACAACTATAGCTACAGGCGGTATGAGTGTGTATAATGATAGCGTCGCCTCGATCGTCGCTAGGACACCGCCTGTTATTCTTCCAATGCTCATATTTATGATTCTTGGAGCGCAAAACTTCGGTGATCTAAGATACCTTGTAACGTTTAGAATAGGTACATTATTTAAGTCGGGGGAGTTTAAAGCATATATGCTCTTGTTAGCTCTATTTTCAGGATCCCTGGTTTTATCACTACACTTAGTTGACGGTATGAGTTTAAGTTCCTCAATAATTAACGGGATATTTCATATGGTTTCAGGGTCTACGACAACAGGTTTCTCACTAATAGACTTAGGCTCAATATCCGATGTTAGTAAGGCATTACTGTTCCTGGGAATGCTTATTGGTGGAGCAACGTTCTCAACAGCAGGGGGTATTAAAGTATTCAGGTTTGTCGTAGCTGTTAAGAATTTAGGTTGGAGTGCAGCAAGAATGGCTACTAGAGTGCCGTTAAGCGTTAGGAGAAGTGTTGGCACAGAGTCTATAAGTGACGAAGTGCTAATGAGCGTTTTAGGCTTCATAGCGCTGTACGTGTTCACAGATCTCTCTTTAGCCATACTGTTCTCGGCTATAGCTAAAACATCCTTCATAAACGCGCTTTTCGAAATCACATCAGCACTAGGCTGTGTAGGGCTTTCCGTAGGTATTGTTTCCCATACTTTAAATCTTGCAGGAAAGTTCGTGATAATAGCAGCAATGTACTTAGGTAGGCTCGAATTCATACAGTTCTACTTAATACTGGCATACCTATTCAGAAAGAGAATTAAGGTAATAGTTTAGCCTTCCAGAAGTTTCTCGTAAAGCCTTACGTGCTCCCTGGCTACATTAATCCATGAAGTTCTTTTAACATATTCTCTCACAACACTCATCATTTCTAAAACCTTACCGTAATTATCCATAACGTAGATTATTTTATCGCCAAACCTCCTGTAGTCGCCAGGCTTAACTACAAGTTCCGGTAAGAGCTGGTAGTACTCTATGAGCTTAGATACTTTAGTTCCAATTATTGGTTTAAAACTTCCTAAAGCTTGGTGTAAAATACCGCTTATACTGTACTTTCCCTCTTTCAACTTATAGGCCATAGCAACAACATCGGCTAGTGCGAAAAGCCTAAGCATATTATCTCTTGAAACATATTTTTCCATAAACAAGATATTACCGGTTAAACCGGCAGACACTATGTACTCATGAACCTTTCTAACATATCTTAAACTAGGTAGGCCTCCCTGAGCAACTCCCGATAAAACTAGGAGTACGTTATCTCTATCTTTTCCGTTAACAACATAGTCTATAGCTTTCACTAAAACGTCTAAACCCTTGTCTTCTCTAAGAAAACCTGGGGAAACAATAATAAACCTATTATTTACGTTTATTCCAAGTTTCTTCGCTAAAACATCCTTAGACTCCGAAATGTAGGGGTTAATTGTTGTTCCATGAGGTATTCTATGTATTTTAAAAGGGCTAACACCTTGGGCTCGAAGTTCGAATTCTTGGAGAACGCTATGGACAATAATCGTATCAACTATGTTACTTATTTCCCTATGATACTTATCTATTCCTTCAAACCCCCTGTAGAGTATATGGTATACTGTGTGCAATGTTATAACCAGCTTTCTAGCATAATTTCTAAGTTCATTTAAGAAATCCAAGAACTCTTGTGTTCTAGGGAAAATATTCCACTCATGCTGAACATGAAAAATATCGAATGGCCCATACTTTCTAACATTTTTAAGAACTTCATCGTACTCTGGAACACCCCATTTAAAAGATGGAACTATGTAAGCGTTAATGTCCCTTCTAGAACCCTTCAAGCCGCTTAGCTTATTAGAAAATACTATAACCTCTCCAGTAAATATGTTATGGTCTCTCATATCCCTAAGTAAGGAGTACAGGTATTCGCCAATACCGCATTCCGTCGGCGGATAAGTCGATAGGTACCCTATTTTATTCATAAACTTAGTCTAACCTCCCCTTATCTAGAACTCCCAGAACCTCATTAATACTTAACGTTCCAAATCCGACAAGATAGTCTGCTGCACCATAGGAGACAAGTAGTTGATCCCCATTTATTCTCCAAGCACCACATGGGAAAACAACGTACGGTCTATCCCCAAATATTTCATAAGTTTGCTTAGGCTCCATAATGTAGCATGGAGTAACGGCTTTAAGTATAAATCCCTCCTCCCTATCGTATTCGAGAAGTATAGCGAAAACTCTGTAGCCTTCAATGTACTTGTCAATTCCATGTATTAGCACTAAGTACTCATTGTTCTTCACTTCTATTAGAGGCCCTGCCCAGCCAAGTCTAGTTTCGAAATCTGCTGGCTCCAAAATTATTGTAGTATTTTCGCACGTAGTTTCTCTTATTAGCTCCTCACCCGTAGGTGATAATACTTCTCTATCAAGCTTACTTATGACAAGGTAGAACATTTCATCGTCCATGTGAGGCCTATGGAATAAGTATGCTTCACCATTAATTTTGGTTATAAAAGCATCTTTATCACTTATAACATGGACTCTCCTATGCTGTGGATGTACAACTACATGGGTTTTAACCCACCTATCATGGCCCATATTAACAGCTATTACAGGTAATGTTCTTTCCCTGCGGAAAACAGGGTTAAAGTAGTTAATTGTCCTACCGGAATAAACCATGAAAAGATGTTCGCCAATACTTGACACCCTAGGGTCTTCTACCCCCCAAATATCATACTTCATAGTAGGGTAAAGCACAAGTTCACCAGGATAATGCCCTGCACTTACAATACCTGTTAAAAGATCGTCTAGGGGAAGCTCTATTTTAATAATAGCGCTAACATACATGTAGTAGCCTAAAATTATTCTAGCATAAACAATAACATCATCTCTCTCAACAGCAATAGTAGCATTAAATATTGAAATAGGAGTGTCAATAGGGTAGTTTTTAATATGAACCCTCTTAGGAGTAATAACGCCAAGCCTATTAACAATATCCATAGACTTAAACTCCCTAACCCTATTAGCCTCAGAAGC
>NJED01000008.1 GCA_002254745.1 Desulfurococcales archaeon ex4484_217_1 | reverse complement strand
TTCATTGCGACTATGTTTTGTAGAATTCCTTCCAAAATTCTATGAAGGAGGAGGCATAGAATATAGCCCACTAAAGCTCATACTTAGGAGAAGAATAATAGTTAAACCGCCCTAATTATGGTCACATAGTCTATAAGCCTCTATAATATAAAAATTAAAAACACATGTAGGGAAAAGGAAAAGAGGGGTAAATAAACATGGAAGCAGGTATTGGACCGGCACTCGCAATAATAGGTGGAACATTAGCTCTAACAGGAGGACTAGTAGGATCATCTATAGGGGTAGGCATAGCTGGTTCAGCAGGTGCAGCAGCTGTTTCCGAAGACCCTAAACAATTCAGAAACGTACTACTACTCGCATCACTACCTATGACACAAACATTCTACGGACTAATAATACTACTATACATAATAACGCAAATACTGCCCGGAATACAAGCATTACCAGCTGATGAAGCATTACAGAAGGGACTAATGGTTCTCGGAGTAGGGCTCGTAGCTGCCTTTGCCGAAGGTTTTTCAGCAGCATACCAAGGGATAATATGTTCTTCAGGTATAGCATTTCTACCTAAAACTAAGGGTCTAAACATAGGATCATCAATTATCTTAGCAGTTTATGCAGAGCTCTTCGGAATTCTCGGAATGGTCTTCGCAATACTAACTCTAATCCTAGTAATATAAAAACATAAAATCCTTGGAGGGGAGATGAAGGTTGAGCACTGAAGAAACGACATTTGAGAGAGTAAGTAAGGCAATACTTGATAGAGCACGGGTTGAAGCAGAAGAAATACTTGAGAAAGCACGTAAGGAAGCAGAAGAAATAATTAATAAAGCGAAACTTAGGAGAAAACGAGAGCAGGAGGAAGAGGAGGCAAAAATAGTTAATGACGCTAAAAGAAGAGCCAGAGCAACAATTGTTAAAGCAATACTTAAGGTTAGAAGGGAGCGATCTGAAATTAAGAAGAAAATTATAGATAACATAGTGGGTAAGGTTAAAGAACATCTTGAAAAAAGAGATTTTAATGTCTCTGAATCTTTAAGGAAACTTTTATGTGAAGCATTAGAAACTTTACCGCAAACGGAATTAATTATTTATGTTAATAGAGCAGACATAGACACCATTAAGAAGATAATTAAGGAGATGAAAATAGAGGACCGTGTTAAAGATATTAGAGAAACAAACATTATAGGCGGAGTTATTGTAGAAACAGTTGATGGCAAATTCCGAGTAGATAATAGCTATGAAACAAGACTTGAAATGGTTCTTTCAAGAACTCTACCGGAAATTTCTAAGGAACTCTTCGGTGAATAGTCTTGTTTACTGAGGAAGCAATAACGTATCTAATAGTTTTTCTAATTCCCATTGCTTTCCTTCCCATATTAGCCTGTTTTACAAGTTTTAGAAGATATGGAGCATATAGCTTCTTAGCAACTCTACTTAAAGGGAAAGAAGCAAAATGTATTACGGAACAGCATATTAGAGATGCTTTAAGAAAGAAGAGTTTAGAGGAAGCACTTGAATCATTTGCCGAAACGGAACTGGGCACATATATTTCGGAAAGATCAGCTACTATAAAAACATACGATGACATTGAGACTCTGGTGTTTGAGTATCTTTCAAAAGACTATTCCTCCATAAAAATCTATCTTCCTAAAGATAGCTTAATACTATATAATGTTTACATTGAGAAATACGATTTATTCAACATTAAACAAATTATTAGAAGACTAGTATCTAAATCTCTACATAAAGTGAATTTCGTCCCCCTAGGGAAAATTTTTGAAAGCGGTTTACTAAGTAAGCTCAAAGAATCAACATCAATAGATGACGTAGTAAGCATTATTAGGCAAGCAGGCTTATACGATTACTCCATGATAATTGAGGAAGCGCAGCCGAAGCTCTCTTCGGAACGTGAAGCTTATAGGGCAAGAGTTCTTTTAGAAAAGAGACTTGATGAGAAATACTTGTCTAAACTTGTAAATACTTCCCTTAAGCTTAAAGGTAAAGAACAAATGTTACCGGCAATAGGTTCACTAATAGACTTAAACCTCATCAATATTGTTGTTAGATCAATTGTCGCCAAGAGCCAGAGAGAAGTCGCTGATATAATACCTGAAGTATACTACATTTTAACTAAGGAGGGTATTAGAAGTCTTCTTGATTCGAAGAGTTTGGAAGAATTTTCTGAGAAATTAGAACAAACATCCTACTCCGATATTGGAAAGAGAATTGTCGACATCTATAGAGCAACAGGAGATGTACTGCTTATTGAAAAGGAAATATTAGATTACGCTCTTAGCAAAATTAAAGAAAACGTCTCTACAGCACTTCATACACCAGCTGTTTTACTGCATTATTTCCTCACTAAAGAGAAAGAAGTTAAGCTTACACTTCTCTTCTTCAGATTATTCTTCCAAAAAATACCATATGAAAAATATTTACCTTACCTTAAAATAGGTGGTTCGCGAGTTGAGCGTTAGAGGTAAAATAAGAGAGTATGGGATAGCAGTAGTTGGAGATGAAAACTTAGTGTTAGGATTCAGACTCGCTGGGCTCTCGAAAGTATATGAAGTATCAGGCTCTGAAGATGAAGTGAAAAAGAAGGTTAGAAAATATGTTTCCGAATTATTAGAA
Organism: Desulfurococcales archaeon ex4484_217_1; assembly: GCA_002254745.1. Taxonomy (GTDB): domain Archaea; phylum Thermoproteota; class Thermoprotei_A; order EX4484-217-1; family EX4484-217-1; genus EX4484-217-1. The sequence goes on along the minus strand of NJED01000008.1, from coordinate 16,527 downwards.
GACCCGAAGATAGGGGTTATAGTTTTGCAGGATACTTTTGAAAAATACGTTGAGGACTTTCTTGAAGCTTATAGGGGAAAGTCTGTACCAGTTGTAGTTTCGATCCCCAGTATTAAAGGTCCAATCCACCCTGATGTTAAAGAGTATTATAAACAGTATGTTAAAAGAATTATAGGTTTTGCAGTTGAGTTTTAAGGTGATAGGAAATGGTAGTAGGTAAAATATGGAGGATTTCAGGGCCCCTAGTAATTGCTGAGGGTATGAGGGGCTCGCTAGTTTACGAAGTAGTAGAAGTAGGTGAAGAAGCGCTAATAGGAGAGATAATAGGGTTAGAAGGAGATAAAGCAATAATACAGGTTTACGAAGACACTTCAGGACTAACTGTCGGAGAAAAAGTCGTAGGTACAGGTAACCCGTTGGTTGCCGAGTTAGGTCCAGGAATAGTAGGCACAGTTTACGATGGTCTTCAGAGACCACTAAGCGTTTTAGAAACACTAGTGGGACCCTTCATTAGAAGAGGCGTTAGAGCACACGCACTACCTAGAGATAAGAAGTGGCACTTCAAACCCCTTATTAAGCCTGGAACTAAAGTTTACGGCGGGGAAATAATAGGTACCGTACCTGAAACCCCAATAATAGAGCATAAGGTTATGATACCTCCGGACACCAAAGGTGTTGTTAAAGAGGTTGCTCCGGAAGGAGACTATACTATAGAGGAACCCGTGGTCATACTTGAACATGATGGCCAGAAAATAGAGGTTAAAATGTACCATAAGTGGCCCGTTAGAAAACCCAGACCCTACAGGAGAAAACTTGACCCAGAAGAACCTTTGATTACGGGCACGAGAGTTATTGACTACATGTTCCCATTAGCTAAGGGGGGTAAAGCGGCAATACCTGGAGGCTTCGGAACAGGAAAATGTGTCATGCCAGGCACACCTGTTTTATTATCTGATGGAAGTATCAAAATAATAGACGAAATATTCGAAAAGGCTAAAGGAGGAAAACCAGATAATAGATTTGCCGAAGAAATATATAAGCTAAATGAGCCTTTAGAGCTTTTAGGTTTTGACGGTGAAAAAATAAAGCCTGTAAAAGCAACATATGTTTATCGAGGATTCACCAACAAAATAGTTGAAATAGAGACCGCAAGCGGAAGAAAGATAAGAGTTACTCCAGAACACAAGCTAGTGATTTTTAACCCTGAAAAAGGCTTCGAAGAGATTGAAGCTAGAAATATACAAGCTGGAATGTTCTTGGCAATTCCAAGGAAAATAAGGATATTGGCAGAGAAAGTAAAGCTACCTATAGAGAGATTAGCGAAATACGATGATGTGGTAAGCAGAGATGAAGCATTTAATAAGGAGCTGAGGAGCCTACTGCTAGCAACAATGAAACTGGGGAAGTTAAATGAGCTTCTAAAGAAAACAGGTCTTTCTAAGAAAACCATTAGGGCTTTAGCCTATAAAAGAAGCTCTTCAATACCGTTAAAGCTTATTGTTGCTCTTAAGAACATTTATGGCTCAATGGATTATCCAAAAGTTTTTGGGCTAAGAAGAAGCAAGCTTACAATAAAAATGCCGAACGTGGTAACAGAGGAATTAGCTGAATTGTTAGGACTAATAATTTCTGATGGCTTAATTACAAAAAGAAGTGTAAGATTCTTCAGTAACGATAAGATATTACGTGAAAGATTCAAGTATCTTATGAAGAACCTCTTTGGTATTGAAGCTAAAGAGAAATTATTCGGAACAGTATATGGAGTTGAAGTGCATTCAGCATTAATAGCTAGGTTAATGAGAGAGCTAGGTGTTCCTGAAAAGAAGAAATCGCATAATGCTAAAGTTCCTAAAGAAATATTGAAATCCCCTGATAACGTTGTAGCAGCATTCTTAAGAGGTCTATTTCTTGGAGACGGTAGTTTCAGCGGAAACGTTATAGAATACGTAACGGTTTCTACAGAACTTGCTACAGGAATAACGTATCTTTTAAGCAGACTTGGAATACTGTACTCAGCTAAGATAGACGAAAAAAGAAGCAGAATATATGTTACAGGAATTCAAGAACTCAGAAGGTTTTATGAGCTAATATTAAAGAGCGCGCCTAAGATAGATAAGGTTGTCAAATTAGAGAACTACATCAAAAGGAAGCGAGAAACTAGGTTAGCAAGAGAAGCAATCCCCATATCTCCAAGAATTCTCAAAGAGATCTATAAGGCACTATCTAAGAGAGAGCTTGAAAAAAGAGGCATTCACATAGGTAACCAGCTATATCTTGGTGAAAACATCAGCAAACAAGGTTTAGAAAAAATACTTGCCATAACCATTAGATGTAAGAGTGATTTGCAACTATTAAACTTCATAGAACAAGTGTTGAATGCTATGGAGAGCATAGCCTTAGACGAAGTAGTTAATGTTAAAACCCGTAACTATCCTACTATAGTTTATGATTTGACAGTTGAAGATACTCATAATTTCATAGGCGGTGAGGTTCCAACAATATTCCATAATACAGTTACGCTACAGCAACTAACCAAATGGTCCTACAGCCAACTAAATATCTATGTGGGATGCGGTGAAAGAGGAAACGAAATGGCTGATGCGCTCTACGGATTCCTTAAACTAAAAGACCCAAGAACCGGAAGACCGCTTAGAGAGAAAGCAGTTTTCATAGCAAACACATCAAACATGCCTGTAGCTGCGAGAGAAACCAGTGTTTTCTTAGGAATAACTATTGGTGAATACTTCAGAGACATGGGATACGATGTTCTCTTAGTAGCAGATTCGACATCGAGATGGGCTGAAGCTATGAGAGAAATTTCCGGGAGACTAGAGGAAATGCCCGGTGAGAGAGCAGGTAGAGTTGAGGTCGCCGGAGAACCTCCAAGAATAGGCTCAGTCACGGTAGTTGGAGCTGTAAGCCCGCCAGGAGCAGACTTTAGCGAACCAGTGACACAGAACACACTAAGAATTGTTAAAGCACTTTTCGCATTAGACGTAGCGTTAGCTAATAGAAGACACTTCCCAGCAATAAACTGGCTAATAAGCTACAGCCTTTACGTTGAAACTGTAGAGAGATGGTGGAGGAAAATGGATCCGGAATGGAGGAAGATAAGAGATACAGCAATGAAGCTCCTACAGGAAGAAGCAGAACTTGAAGAAATCGTTAGACTCGTAGGTCCGGAGGCATTACCTGAGAAGGATAAGTTAACGCTTGAAGTTGCGAGAATGATTAGGGAAGACTTCCTAATGCAGAACGCATTCCACGAAATAGACACATTCTCTCCGCCGGAGAAAACGCATTTAATGATGAAAACAATCATAAGATTCTATGAGAAAGCAAAGAGCGTATTGGAAATGGGAATAACCGTTGATGAAATAAGGAAACTCCCAGTGAAATACAGGATAGCTAGAATGAAGGAAATACCCTATGATAAAGTTGAAGAGGAGATAAAGAAAATCTGGCTTGAAATGGACAAAGAATTCAAAGACCTTGTTGAAAAGAGAATGGGGTGAAATAGGCTATGGCAGAAGCCAAATCATCATTTTATGTTAAAGAAGTATCCTCACTATATAGTGCAAGAGGATCACTACTCGTTGTAGAAAGCATTCCAGGAATAAAGTTTGGAGAAATAGTTGAAGTAAAAACACCCTCGGGAGAGCTAAGACTAGGACAGGTAGTTGATGTAAGTAAGGATGCAACAGTAATTCAGGTATTCGGAGGAGTAAGAGAAGTAGACCTCAAAAAGAGCATTGTAAGGTTTAAGGGAGAAACATTCAAAATGCCGCTATCACTCGACATGTTAGGCAGAGCATTTGATGGATTAGGAAGACCCATAGATGGAGGACCACCAATAATACCTGAAGAATACGCCGACATAAACGGTGCACCAATAAATCCAGCCTCAAGACAGCCTCCTTCGGAATTCATTGAAACAGGTATTTCAGCAATAGACGGTCTTAACTCCCTAGTTAGAGGTCAGAAACTCCCAATATTCAGCGGATCAGGACTACCTCACAATAGATAGTTTTCGCAGCAATAGGAGTAACATTTGATGACGCAAGATTCTTCATTAGAAACTTCGAGGAAACAGGTGCTTTAGAAAGAACAGTTGTATTCATAAATACAGCATCAGACCCAACAGTAGAGAGAATAGCCGCACCGAGAGTTGCACTTACAACAGCAGAGTTTCTGGCATGGAAACATGACATGCACGTACTAGTTATCCTAACGGACATGACAAACTACTGTGAAGCTCTAAGAGAACTTTCAGCAGCTAGAGAAGAAGTTCCAGGTAGAAGAGGATATCCAGGATACATGTACACTGACCTAGCAACAATGTATGAAAGAGCTGGGAGAATATGGGGTAAGAAAGGCTCCGTAACAATAATGCCCATATTAACAATGCCCGACGACGACATAACACATCCAATACCCGACCTTACAGGCTACATTACTGAAGGACAAATAGTTCTATCAAGAGGCTTACATAGAAAAGGGATTTACCCGCCAATAGACGTCTTCCTATCACTATCAAGACTCATGAAGGAAGGTATAGGTCCAGGTAAGACTAGAGAAGACCATAGAGATGTTTTCATGCAACTGTACGCAGCATATGCTGAAGGACAGCACCTAAGAGAACTCTCAGTTATCGTAGGTACTGAAGCGCTAAGCGAGAGAGACAAGAAGTATCTTAAATTCGCGGACGAGTTTGAAGCAAGATTCATTAAGCAAGGAGAATATGAAAGAAGAACTATTGAGGAAACACTTGACATAGCATGGGATCTACTATCAATAATACCTGAGGAAGAACTTAAGCTCGTCAGGGAGGAATACATCAGGAAATATCATCCAAAATATAGGAGAAAGGAAGCAGCATAAAATAATAACCCCATTTTAATAGACTATAACCGTTTTTAGCGCTACAGAGTAGCGGGAGTGAATCTGATGAGCTCGGTAAAAGTGTTAAAGGTTAGACCAACTAAGATAGAGCTAATAAGGCTTAAGCGGAGACTAGTGTTAGCTAGGAGAATCCATAGAATTCTCAGGGAAAGACTAACAATTCTTGTAGCCGAATTCTTAGACATAGCACGTAAAACAGTGAAGCTTAGGGAGGAGCTACATAAGAAAGCTGAAGAAGCATATTTCGCATTAACATTAGCTTATGGATACCATGGAAGAAAAGGTTTAGAGAAAGAAGCATTAGCTGTTGAAAGAAAGGTTACTGCGGTTTTCGGAATAAACAACATCATGGGTGTAAAAGTACCCCTCATAGAGACGGAGAAAATAGAGAAAACATTAGCTGAAAGAGGATACTCTCTAGCAGACACAACACTTTACATCGATGAAGCAGCTAAAAGATTTGAAGAACTATTAAAGCTCACAATAGAGCTTGGAGAAGCAGAAAAAACCTTAGAGAAGCTTGGAATGGAAATTAAGAAAATGAGAAGAAGAGTTAACGTTTTAGAACACATACTTATACCGAGAATAGAAGTTACAATAAAGTACTTATCTATGAAATTCGAAGAAAGAGAAAGAGAGGAAAGAGCGAGACTGAAAAGAGTAAAGGTTATCCTATCTAGAAGGCGTGGAGAATGATAGATTACGAAAAAGCACTCGAAGAAATACTTAAAGAAGAACTTCTCAGATTAGCGAACAAATATCTCCCATATAAAAAGAAATCTCTAAAAGAAGCTCTAAATGAAAAATATCCTCACGTCACTACAAGAGACGGATCAATACACATGTTTAAACGAAGCGAGCTCGAATTTTTAAAATCACTTATAAGCGAAGATAAATGGGATAAGCTAAAACTCCCAATAACAATAGAGCTTAACCCTGACTATGGAGAAGGAGCAGCAATCGTAAGAGGTAGGGTAGAGGTAGAGGTTGTTTCTAAAATATTAGGGATAAAGCCTCAGAGAGAAGATGAAATAGTAATCTATAGGCCCCAAATATCTGTTTTAAGAAGACATCTTAGAACAACAACACAAATAGCTTTTTCGCTTAGAAGCATTATAGGTTAAATTTAGGTGCTAAATGTTGAGTGTAAAGGATAAAATTAGGGAGGCAATTGAGAACATAGAGTATGCTGTAGATGTTTTAAGGGAGGTTCAGGAGGAGAACGAGAAAATAGCTGACGATATCGAGAAAATAGTTGACCTACTCGAAGAGGCTATGGACAGGTTGGAAAGCTTAATCTAGGGTTCTCAATTAAAGGTTTTCATGAACCTTTATTAATTAGATTACTTTAGAGAATAGTCTACGGTAACTTATGTTTAAAAGGGATAGGATAAGCTATGAGCGATAAAGTAGATATAATCGAGAAGAAAGTTTATGAAACATATTTCCCAGTGGTAGGTAGGTCTAAACCTGTTAGATCAGTTAGCTTGATGATTAAGCTTCTTCGCGATAAATTTAAGCTCATAGTTCCCGAAAGAATAGTTGCAATAACGATTTCAGCGTTTCTAAGTAGTAGACCAGTACTATATGAGGGCCCTCCCGGAACAGGGAAAACAGAGGTTGGATATGCAATACTATCGCTATGGTCAGGAAAGAACGCGTTTATACTTCCATGCAGCGAAAACTACGATGAATACAGAGTTATAGGGGACTTCCATCCGCTAATGGCGATGAAAATGGGGTTTACAGAGGAAAGCTTCATACCCAGACCTCTTCTGGCAGCATTAATTCTCGATACCGGAGTATTAGTAGATGAAATAAGGAGAAGTAGTGAAGAATTCCAAAACATGCTACTAGACATTGTCGATAAACGCAGAATAGTTGTTCCAGAACTCAAAAGAATCTTTAAAGCAAAAGGTGACGGTTTCCAAGTAATATTCACAAGCAACCCTGAAGACATAGCTCAGAACGAGCTAAGTGATGCGTTTTTAAGAAGAGTTGTTAGAGTGAAATTCACCTATCCCGACGAAGATGTTGAAAAAGAGATACTGAAAATAAGACTCGGAGAAAACTACTGGAAACTAAGCGGGGAAAACATTGCGAAAATGATTGCTTCAGTAAATGAGCTTAGAGAAAGAGCAACACATAAACCTGGACCGGCAGACACGGTTGCCTGGGCTCAAATAGCTGTTGAATTAGCTAATCTTAGAGAGAAAGAAAAAGTAACAGCCGAAGAAATGTATGATGCTGGTTTCTCAGTTCTTCTGAAAAGAATAGAAGATGAAGATATAGTTGAAGATGTTCTAACAAAGTATTTTGGTGGGAAAAGATAGAAAATGAAGATTATTAAAGGAGAAGTAGTGTTTACAAGAGAGAACTTACTAAGTTTCCTAGTTAAGCTAGCCAGAGATTTAAGAACCGAAGGACTCACTATAGGCACAAGCGAACTTGAAGCTGCAACTAGACTTATTGAGAACTACTGTGCATTATTAGGTAAAATTAGTACCGAGGAACATAAGTACATATTAGGATACAATGAACTAATGGATTTGCTTAAAGCCTCACTTTTAAAACACAATAACTTTGAAAAAATTTTCGAAGAAATTGTTAGGGAAAACCTCATACCATACTCTATGGTTAAAACAAAGGTTTCGAGAGAAATAGAAGCTTACCTTAAAGATTTAGGGTTAAGATTTGGAGAAAAAGTATCTTTTGCAAAAATGAGGAAAATCATTCGTAAAAGAAGTGGTAGAGAAAAGGTTTTCGAAACACTCTCTAAAATAGGCGTTATAGTTAAGAATAGGAATCATGGATTCTATGAGGTATTGGATGAGAAATCTGTTGAAAAACTCCTTAGCAAAAATATAAGCTTACTCAGAAGTGTTAGGAACATTGAAGAACTAGCTAATACTTTAGCCTATAGGAAACTTGAGAAAACATCTATAAGTAAGATTTACGATGAGAAAGACTTCTACTTAAACACTATCGAAACAGCAATCACTTATAAAGCGGATTTATCAAGAATCTCAATGAATAAACTAGTTAATCTCTCCAAAATAGCGTATTTGAAAAAGAGGAAATCTTTGCTAAGAAAAATATCAAAGATAATTGCAGACCGTATATTAAGAAATAGTGGAGAATTAAAGGATGTTGACGAGGAAATATTAGTTGACGTTCTGGAGAAAGCTAATGCCTTAACACCAGAAATAATTGAGGCAATAGTTAAAGGCAAACCTAGAGCCGCCGAGAAACTTTTGAAGAAACACAGAAAGGTAGTCATAGCTTCGATAGCGAACATAGAAGATATTGAAGCGCAGAAGATAATAGCTTCTAAAGCCTTAAAACTAAAGCTTAAGAGAGAAGATATTGAAGCATTAATTGACGGACTGAAGCCTGAAGCATTAACTGTTCTTGAGAAATGTAAATGTAAGGAGCTAAGTAGAAGCGAAATAGTGCTCGTAAAGGCTGTTTCCAAGCTAGCTAAGGCGTTCGAATATTTTAGAAAGGCTCATTTGGAAGATAATAAAGGATACTTGGACATGGCCTATGGGATGCTTTCAGACTACAATAGCTTAATGAGTGAATATGCTAGGATATCGAAGAAAAGAAAGTCAAATATTGAAAAGAAAATCCTTGGAAAAGCTGAAACACTAAATATGTTAATTACTGTCGCTACCTCAGATAAGCCTGTTTTACCGTCTAAAATAACTGCTTCACCTACAATAGAAACACTTTACGTTCTAAAGGAACTTTATGATGCATCATTAAATCCTAAGATAAAGGAGAAAATACTAAGTATTGCCTCTAAAGTTGCTCAGAAGCTAAGATCGAAGATACGGTCGTCAATACTATCTAAGAAGTACGTTAAAACATCCTTAAGATCATCAAATATTATTGTAAGGGATAGCATATACAATATTCTAAGAAGAAAAAGTAGCCCTATAGTTTATCGTAGAAGAGGGAAGGAGAGAAAGGTAACATTACTTATCGATATTAGCGGTAGTATGAGAACGTACGCTGAAAATGCTATACTATTAGCTTCAGCGTTCGTTAAAATTGTAGACAATGTTCTCGTATTTAGGGAGTATACGGTTAGAGTGGAAAAGTCGACTATAAGGTTTCCTGAAAAAATGGTTAAATTCCTATTTAACCTTAAATTTGGTGGTTGGACAAACATTTCTGAAGCGCTCAATGAAGCTAGGAGGTTAAGAAGTAAGACTGTAGTTTTAATCTCTGATCTTAAACAAACAGTCCTTACGGAAAAACCTTCCGAGAAAGCTAGGGAACTTTTGAAAAGCGGTGCTGAACTAATTGTAATAACGCCTCCCGTTTACGATAAAACTCTGGCTCAAGAGCTAGAATTTCTTGGAGCTAAAGTTGTACATATAAAGGAGGCGCAAGATTTAGTTAAAGTACTAAGTTTCATTCTTTAAGCAATTAACGTAAAGCTTTAATTGTCAATAAATCCTTAACGTGTAAAGGTATGAAGTGGGAATGTATGATAGCCGCGGGAAATGGATTAAAGCATACACCATAGGCAATGTATTTTACACTTTAGCTTGGGGTCTCTACTTTACAGCGTCAAGAATATACGTTAAGGAAGTTCTTGGTGGAACATTTACTGATATAGCATTGCTTACATCACTCGAATTCTTACCCGCACTATTATCAACATTCTGGGGCTATTTAGGCGACGTTTTAGGTAGGAGGAAAATAATTCTTCTCGGGTTTCTAAGTGTTCCAGCATTCATGATGATAGGTTTCACAGGAATACCTTGGGTTTTGATCTTAGCTTTCATTGCGAGCTTGGCTTCAACAATAGCTTGGCCTTCAGTTGTTGCGGCGGTTGTTTCAGATATTGAAGAGGTAGGAAGCAGAAAGTACAGTATTTATGCTATGGGTGGCTCTATAGGGTGGGGTCTTGGAAGTATTTCAATGGGGTTCCTTTTTAGTATGGGCGGTATGAAGCTCGTATCCATTATGACTGCTCTATTTATGGCTTTAGCGTTTACCCTATTTTACATAATGTATCCTGAAGCTTACGGGCAAAGTTTTAAGAGAGAGCATGGTATTAGCGTATTCAAAAATATCGTGAGAAACAAGATCATCATAGCTTTCCTCTTAGCTGTTATTATAAGTTATTTTGGCTTAGAATTTTCCTACAATATTCTATCGATAAAACTGTATAATGAACTGGGGAGGAACGAGGTTTTCTATGGAATATTTTTTGGAGGTATAACAGCTTTTCTAGGAGCTCTATTTAGACCTGTTGCTGGAAGAATTGTCGACACTTTAGGTGAAACAAGGTCCTTCATAGTAACTCTCATGAGCTATACCCTACTACTTTACGGATTAGCTTTAGCTAAAGGCTGGGTTATGGCATTGCTCTGGATAATCCCAATTTACCCACTATACGATACGGCAGCCATAACAGCAACCTCAAAAGCTCTACCCCCAGAGCTTAGAGCTACAGCTATAGGAACCTACGGTACTGCTGTAAGTATCGCTGGAAGCTTAGTGGTCATTGCAGGACCTATAGCTGATTCTTTAGGGGTAAATAAGGCAACAATGTTTTCAGCAGTACTTCAACTTGCTGCTTTAGTAATTGTAGGTCTTTACTATCTAAGAACTCGAAGGCTCAAAGAAAAATAGATTAGAGATTTACATGAGAACTTCTATCTTTTTCTTGCGGCTTTTCTTCCAACCTTAACTGAGTGGCTCCATAAATCAACCATAATATCAATATACCTTTTAATTCTAGGTTCACCCTCTATTTCAGCTAGCTTCTTTAGAAGCCTGGTTGCTTCTCTAAAGTACTTAACAGATTGTGCTAATGCTTTCGTGTATCTTTCCTTATCCTCCTTTGAAGGTTTAGGAGCACCCATTAAATAAACGGCTTTTAACCCTGCTAATTGGCTCTTATTTGTGTATATGCATGAGAGAATATCGGTAAGTGTCGCTCTATATAAGGGATCATCTATTTCCGAAAGTGCTCTAGTTATGATTGTTGCTTCCTTGTCTAGAAGCTTATCTATTTCATGAAGTATTTCCTTAACGCTTAAGAATTTCTCAGACACTAGAATTTCACCCCCTTAATATTATTTTATTTTACAGACTATTTAAGTTTCTAAATAATGTTGTCATTAGGAACATTTTAATTTAGTAGTCCTATTTTAGTTCTCAGCATAAGCAATAATGCTGTACACTTGGGGCTGAACACTATGATGTCACGCGATGAAGCTTTAAAGCTTGTTAAAGAATGGATTTCCGACGAAAAAATTAGAAAACATGTTTTAGCTGTAGAAGCTATAATGAGGGGTCTCGCTAGGTTTTTTGGGGAAAATGAGGAGTTATGGGGTCTTGTAGGTTTACTTCATGATCTAGATTATGATAAAACGAGAGACAACATGGAAATGCACGCTAAGTTAACTGCTGAATTTCTTAAAGATAAAATGCCTGAAGAAGCAATTAAAGCTATACTTTCACATAATGAACGTACAGGAGTTAAACCTTCTTCGAAACTGGCCTACGCTCTTATAGCAGCAGATCAAATGTCAGGATTAGTTATTGCAACAGCACTAGTAATGCCCTCCAAAAAACTTGAGGAAGTTAAGGTTAAGAGTGTTCGTAAGAAGTTTAAGCAGAAGGATTTCGCTAGAAGAGTAAGGAGAGATAGAATATTGGAAGCTTTAGAACACTTAGGAATAGACCTTAATAAGCTAATTGAAATCTCTCTTGAAGCACTAAAACCTATACATGAAGAACTAGGCATATAAGGTTGAAGAGGTAGCTACCGTTATGAAACATGAAGTACCTAAGGCATTAACCATAGCAGGTAGTGATTCCGGCGGTGGAGCAGGAATAGAAGCTGATCTCAAAACCTTCGCTGCATTGGGAGTTTACGGTATGGCAGCTATAACCTCGGTTACAGCACAGAACACTTTGGAGGTAAGAGCAATACATGATATTCCGGCGGAAATTGTAGCTAAGCAAATAGAAGCAGTAGCCGACGACATAGGTGTCGACGCTGCTAAAACAGGTATGCTAAGTAACTCCTCAATAATAGAAGCAGTAGCTAAAACCGTTAGAAAATACGGATTTCCCTTAGTAGTCGATCCGGTAATGATAGCTAAAAGCGGCGCACCTCTGCTTAGACCTGAGGCAATGAATACGCTAATAAAATACATGATACCCTTAGCAACAGTAATTACTCCGAATAAGTTCGAAGCAGAAAGAATCACTGGAATGAAAATCACAGGTATTGAAGACGCAAGGAAAGCAGCAAAATACATTGTTGAAGAGCTAGGAGCTAAAGCAGCAGTAGTTAAAGGAGGACATTTAGGAGGTAATCAAAGCATAGACGTAATATACTACAATGGTAGTTACAGAGAACTTTCAGCACCAAGAGTAGAAAACGCATGTACACATGGCACTGGTTGTAGCTTCTCGGCAGCTATTGCAGCAGAGATAGCTAAGGGAAAAGACATATTAGAAGCAGTTAAAGTCGCTAAAGAATTTATAACAAAAGCGATAATTTACGGGCTAAAAGTAGGTCATGGCCACTGCCCGGTTAACCCTTCAGCATGGGTAGATATTCCTGCTGAAAAATTCCGTATAATCGAGAATTTGCAGGAGGCACTAGAAATACTAGTATCTAACGGTAAATATGTTGCCCATTTAATACCTGAAGTTCAAACGAACATAGTTATGGCCTTACCACCACATTACGCTAGATCTGTAAATGAAGTAGCCGGAATTCCAGGAAGAATAGTTAGATATGGCGAAACAATTAAGCCAAGCGGTCCTCCAACATTCGGTGCTTCAAAACACATGGCAAGAGCGGTGCTTACAGCAATGAAATATGATCCATCAATAAGAGCAGCAGCCAACATAAAATTTGATGAGAGAATAATAGAGGCGGCAAAGAAGTTAGGAATGACAATATCTTTTTATGATAGAAGACTTGAACCACCGGAAATTAAGAGTAAAGAGGGAGCCTCAATACCATGGGGTATAGAGTACGCTATATCGAAAGCCTCAGGGAAGGTACCTGACATAATCTACCACACCGGTGATTGGGGTAAAGAACCCATGATAAATGTTTTCGGAAAAACAGCTACTGAAGTCGCTAATAAAATAGTAGCTTTAGCTAAGATACTTCATAATGAAAAGCTTTAAAAGCTAAGTTTAGATACTAACTTTAGTGCGTATAGCTAAGAGCGTAAGCTAATGGTTGATAAAATGGCGACAATCACTGAAATGCCTCCGGAATGGCAGAAGTTCAGATATAGAGGTAAGACTCTTGAAGAACTCCTAAACATGCCTCTCGATGAGCTAATAAAACTCTTACCCGCAAGAGCTAGAAGAAGCCTTTTAAGAGGAATTAAGCCTAAACAAAGAATACTCCTCGAGAAAATAAGGAAATATAAGAAGCTAGGCATCAAGAAACCTATAAAAACCCATGTAAGAGACATGATAATTCTCCCGGAAATGGTTGGAGTAACAATAGCCGTATATAATGGGAAAGAGTTCATACCAGTACAAATAACCCCGTGGATGATAGGTCACTATTCTTAATCCTATCAGTTATAGATGGATATATACCTAGCTTTTTAAGTATGGAAACAACAATTAACGCAGGATTACTATATAGCTTAACCTTCATTTGGCCCTGTTTTGAAGCAAGATTGGAGTAAACACTAAGTACTTTCTCATAACCAACTATTGAGGCAGCATATTCATCAGCCTTAAATTCCTCATACCTATACAGCATCAGCAGTGCTATTATGAGTACAAGGAAAACAGCTAAACTAGCTATCTCACTAATGTAGCTAATGTAAAATGTGAGCGTTATGAGCATTACTGAAAATAGAAATAGCTTAAGCTGAGACCTCCTCTTTATATGGCCTAGCTCATGGGCTAAGAATACTTTTGCTGTTTCAACATTTTCCATAAGAACTTTTCCATCAAAAACTATTACGGGATTTAGGGGGGGCATATAGAATGCGGCCATAATCATAACGTTACTGTCTGTTACCTTCCATAGTCTGTATTCAACGTTTGCTCCATTACAAACGCTTCTAACAAGCTCTCTAAGACTTAAGGGTATATGGATTTCCGAAACCTGATATGTTCTAAAAGCAACTGTCAAGTACTGAACTATAAATGCTAAATATAGTGAAAGTATAGCCAATTATTTCTCACTTGAACCTGACGTTTCAATGAGGAACCTATATACTGTACCCCAAATGTACCTATCTTTTCTAAGTTTATTTTCGAAATTATTTATCATAACCCAATCGGTAAAAGCTTTTTCCGTAACATCATCCCATTTGCCTGTGATCTCTCCTCTATAGAAACCCAGTTTTCTAAGGGCCTTTTGTATTTCAGCGGCGACCTCGTCCTTAGATACTATGTCGTCGGGTTTTTCGCGTGTAAGTAAAGTTAGTTCCCAAATCTTAAATAGCCTCTTGAGCTCAAGAACCGGTTCTTTATGGTCGTCAACTCTTAAGTCAACATATCTATCAGTGTAGCCTCCATATCCTCCTTTTTCTCTAACTACAAGAATTGCTGCTGATTGCTTACCTCTCCTATCTCCTCCAGCTCTATCTCCGGCTTCAAGAGCCGCGAGAAGTTTGTCTACAAGCTCCCCTTTTGTTGTTTCAAATGCTTTAGCCATTTCCTCAAGAACCTCGGGTCCCGTAAGTATGTTTCCTTGAACAGCGTATCCGTCGCCAACAATATGTCCTGCATATTCAAAACACTTCCTACCCGTGAATGCCGCCGCTTCACCCTTAAAATCAACAATACCCACCTGCCTTTCATCTCTCAAAGGGTCGTTAGAGACAAGTATTTCAACAACTTTCTTAGCACCATAGCCCTTAGAAAGTAGTTCTAATCCCTTAGGACCATACGAAACATTGGCTAGTGCTTGTGTAGCTATTGCTCCAACATTGGCTTTAGCCCATGGAACAATAGCTCCTACAGCAATGAACTTTGAAGCAACAGCAACACCTAAATCTTTAGTTTCGGGATCATAGCCCACAATGGAGAATGTTGTAAGAACTTTCTTTAACATTCGTCTACGCACCTATCTTCTCTACTACACAGAATTATTTTTTAACTTTCCTAATCAAGAAAAACGCTAATAATGCTAATGCAGCAAAAATCGCTAAGAAAACCCATGTCGTTAACTTTATGGAGAATTCAAAAGAGTAAATATTTACGTTAAAGCTTATTTCCAGAAATCCTCTCCTCAAATACTTTTCAAGGATTATGAGAACTATGAAGTCCAGAAGCACCAGAGTCAATAGGATCTTAAGAAGAAACTTAATACTCATCGTCCGAAAACACCAACAACTGATTCAATCTACAAGTTTAAATATATAACTTACTGTATTTGGGTTAAAATGGAAGCGTTTGGGACAATAAGGCTGCAAAGGTGTAAATAGTGTACTATGGTGTTTCACAATATTATGATAGGAGAATTGGAAGGGTATTCGGTGGGGAATTTGGGCAACTACTTATTTCAGCACTAATTGTGGCTATAGCGTTCTCTGTGAGAGAAATAATCTCGCTTAATTACCTTAAGGTATTAGCTGTTATAGTAGCTGTTGCTTTTGCTTTCATATTTCATGAAATTCTTCATAGATACGTTGCTAAGAGACTGGGATACTATGCTAAATACCAGGTGTGGCCTACGGGGCTCATGTTAGCTCTCGTATTATCAGTAGTTACTTTGGGGAGAGTTGTTTTCGCAGCTCCAGGAGCTGTAGTTGTTTTTCCAAAATTCCCTTTTGGAGTAATTGATAGAAGAGATTATGGGAAAATAGCTGCTTCAGGACCTTTAGCAAATATTGTACTAGGATACATTGCTCTAGTTGTTCTTGAAATTTTCCCGATAGAATTTCTTAATATGTTTACTTATTTCGCACTAATAACACTAATTTACATGAAAACTATTAATTTATGGCTGGCTTTATTTAACTTAATACCGTTCCCGCCTCTTGACGGCTCCAAAGTTTTCGCTTGGAGCAAGACCGTTTGGGCAATAATGTTTATTTTAGCAGCTCTACCTCTATTCATACTTCCGTTAGTTCTTTAATACTTCAATATACCAACTATGTTATTTATTTCGTTTAATTTAGAAATCAGGTCGTTATTGTTTTTAGCCCATATTTCAGCTATTAACATATGATCTCCTGTGGTTAGTATTTTACATAATCTCTAGCTTTAATTTCATCTATTGCCTTAAGCAGGTGCTCTGGTTCGACATCTAAACCTACTATTGCAATACTTTCATAGCCAAGTTTTGAAGGATTAATTTTAATAGTATACCCTAATATTACGCCTTCTCTTTCAAGCTTTTCGAGCCTTTTCTTAACAGCAACATCTGTTATTCCAAGCCTTCTAGCTATTTCAGTTATAGGTGTTCTAGAGTTTCTCATAAGCATATCTATTATCATTTTATCTTTCTCGTCTAAAACTATTGTCAAACACACCTCATTACCGTTTTTACTTCCCCAAAACTATCTGTAGTTAGTGAATATTATGTGTTTCTTAAGTACATGTGGTTTCTAAGTAATTAATACGGTAAGTTCTTAAATGTATGAATAAAAGTATTAA
>NJED01000058.1 GCA_002254745.1 Desulfurococcales archaeon ex4484_217_1 | reverse complement strand
GTGCGGAGATCATCTACCCATCCAGCACCTATCTTCTCAAAAACTTCAACTGTTTTTGGACCTTGAACAGCTATCATTCCAAGTTTAAACGTTAAGTCTTCAATCTTAACTTTGAAACCATTCTCCTTTGCTACCTTTGCAAAGTGTTTTAACATTTTCTCCCTATAGGGCGCGTTAGGTACTATGAGCCATTCTTCATCTGTAATCTTATATGGCATTTCATCGTCTTTAACTCTAGCGTACTCATTTAATGCTAGTGTTGGACCGCTCATCCAATATTCTTTAGTCTTAGATATATCTTTAGTGAAGACCCATGTGTGATACGTCGTAAATACCGCAGTCCGTTCTTACGATCATATGCTCCTTCATAATCCCTGTATACATCATTGGAACTTCCCAGCCGCCGAACTCGCCCATTGTAGCATTAAGCTCTTTGACCTGGAAGTCCCATAGAACTGTTCTAAGAAGTTTGTGCTCAACACTCATAAAATTTCACCCTAAACAATATATAGAAATATTCTCTAAGATTTAAGTGGTTCTATAATAACTCTATAGCGATTCCTCTCTGCTAACAAAAACTTCTTTAAAACATTCTATATTTCAGAAAACATTAAAAAAGAAATGCTGAAAACCATTGGTATTAAAAGCATTGAAGAGCTTTTCGCCGACATCCCGGAAGGAGCAAGGTTCAAAGGAGACTGGAATAAGCTGGAAATAGGTCTTGGAAGACCACTATCAGAAATAGAGATTAGAAAATATATTGAAAAACTTTTCAGCAAAAACAAAGTCTTCATGGATCCGCCGCCGTTTATTGGAGGTGGTGCTTGGCCCCACTATGTACCGGCAGTTGTGAAGTACATTATGTCTCGTGCTGAGTTCTACACAGCATACACGCCATATCAGCCGGAATTATCTCAAGGACTAATGCAGGCTCTATTCGAATATCAGAGCATGATGGCGGACCTGTTAGAACTAGAAATAGTTAACTCGTCAATGTATGATTGGGCTTCAGCGACTGCTGAAGCATTCTTGATGGCTATGAGAATTCAGAAGAGGAAAAACAGAGTTTTAGTGCCTTCAACAATGAATCCATACCATAGACCTGTAGTTAAAGCCTATACTGAACCTAAGGGCTTAAAGATTGAAGAAGTAAAACACGACAAGGAAACAGGTCTTATTGATCTAGAAGACTTAAAGGAAAAGCTTGCATCAAAGGATGTAGCTGCAGTATACATTGAGAACCCATCCTTCCTCGGATTCATAGAGGAAAACGCTAAAGCAATCGGTGAAATAGCTCACGACTATGGAGCTCTATTCATAATGGGTGTTGACCCAATAAGCTTAGGTGTTCTCGAAGCACCTGGAAGATTAGGAGCAGATATCGCTGTTGGTGAAGGACAACCTCTAGGGTTAGGTATGAACTTTGGAGGACCATACTTAGGAATTTTTGCAGCTAAATGGGATATGAGAATTGTAAGGCAAATGCCAGGCAGAATTATGGGATTAACAACAACATTAGATGGTAAGGAAATGGGTTTCGCAATGATTCTGCAGGCAAGAGAACAGCATATTAGAAGAGAAAAAGCTACGTCAAACATCTGTACTAACGAAATGCTATGTGCTCTAGGAGCAGCAGTTTACATGGCCTTACTAGGTAAGCATGGATTCAGGAAAATTGGGGAACTAATAATGTATCGTTCACACTATGCTGCTAAGAAGCTAAACGAAATAGACGGTGTAAAAGCACCAGTATTCAAGGGAGAATTCTTCAAGGAGTTTACAGTAAACTTTGACGGTGCTGGTGTAAAGTATGAGACAATACATGAGGAGTTGTTGAAGAGAGGTATTCATGGAGGACTATATGTTGGCAAATGGTTCCCGGAGCTAGGTGAAACAGCATTGTTCTGTGTAACAGAGATGCATGACAAGAACGACATTGACAAATTAGTTTCCTCAATTAAAGAAATTTTAAGTAAGTAGAAGGAGGTGAATCATATATGGTCTTTCGTCAAGCCAAATGGGATGAACCCTTAATATATGAGCTAGGAGCGCCTGGGAGAATAGGTTTTCTAGTTCCAGAAGTTGAAGAGGAAATTAAGAAGGAAGTTGGAGAAATAAAAGTTCCAGATAAGATTAAGAGAAGCGAACCCCCAGCACTACCGGAAATATCTGAAGTTGAAGTTGTCAGACACTTCGTAGACTTATCACAAATGGCCTATGGTGTTGACAACGGCCCGGTACCTTTAGGTTCATGTACTATGAAATATAATCCTAAAATAGCTTTCGAAGTAGCTAACGACCTAAGAGTAGCTTACCTACATCCACTACAGGATGAAAGAACTGTTCAGGGATTGCTTGAAGCACTATATCACTTACAGAAATGGTTAGCAAACATTGTTGGCATGGATGCTTGCACACTAAACCCTGCAGCGGGAGCTCATGGGGAACTTACTGGCGTTCTCGTAATTAGAAAATACCATGAAATTAAGGGACAGCTAGACAAGAAAACCGAAATAATAATACCTGACTCAGCCCACGGCACTAACCCAGCAAGCTCCTCTATGGGAGGTTTTAGAACCATCACTATAAGGTCTGATGCAGACGGTAACGTAGACATGGAAGCTTTGAAAGCAGCTGTTTCAGAGAAAACAGCGGGACTAATGTTAACAAACCCAAGCACTTTAGGATTGTTCGAAGAACACATCTTAGAAATAGCTGAAATACTTCACGAAGTAGACGCACTACTTTACTATGACGGTGCAAACCTAAACGGTATTATGGGCTATGCTAGACCAGGAGATATGGGATTCGACATCGCACACATAAACATACATAAGACGTTTGGGTCGCCGCACGGCGGAGGAGGGCCTGGAGCAGGACCAATATGTATTAAGGAGAGAGACGTATTACCAGAGAAAGGTGTTAAACTATCAGACCTACTACCAGGATTCATTGTTAAATACGATGAGAAAACTGGAAGATACTACTTAAAGTATCCAGGACCATACTCCATAGGTATGGTTAAAGCATTCTTCGGAAACGTAGGACCATTACTATGGGGATTCACATACATACTAGGCCTTGGACCACAAGGACTAAAGGAGGTAACAGAGCAAGCAGTACTAAACACCAACTACTTCACTAAACTACTCAAAGGAACTAAAGGATACGACCTACCATATGGACCTGAGAGATTTAGGAAACACGAAGTAGTGTTTAGCGCAGAACCAATGGCACACGATGTAGGGGTTACAGCAGAAGACGTTGCTAAAGGACTATTAGACGCAGGCTTCTATGCGCCAACAATATACTTCCCACTGATAGTACATGAAGCACTAATGATAGAGTTCTCGGACACAGAAACTAAAGAGAACATAGAAAGATATGCTGCAAGAATGAAGGAAATAGCTGAAATAGCATACAAGAACCCGAAGGAGCCTAAGAAGTGGCCAGTAAACACGGCTAAAGGCAGAGTAGACGCTGTTAAAGCAAGCCACCCGAAGACAGTAACACCAACACCCGAAGACAGTAACACCAACATGGAGAGTACATGTACTAAGAGAAACAGGCAAACTAAAAGTACTCAAGTAAAGCATTTTCCTTGAGATAAAAACTTATTTTTATTTATTTTTTACTAAACACAATTATTCTTCTCGAGCAATAAAGAAAGTCATGCCAGCTGAGAATATGAACGTTGTGATGACCAATACCCTAGGGTATCTGAGCTACCTCCCCCTGTTAAGCAATAGTCTTTCTTCTTTTCAACGAATAACCTACCAAAATTCCTCCAATAAACGAGGCTAATATGGGAAGAACTTTGACAATAATACTACTTAGTTTCTGTTCTTTTAAGGGAGCTGGTGTTTTTCCTGGGGATGAAGGTATGGTAGGTGATGCTGTTCTTATACTAACATTTCCTGGGCTCTCAATAGTACCTACGATACCTAGTACTTTAGCATGCAGTGAGGAAAGCTCATAGAAGTATATTTTATCAAACGTATTTTCCTGTTCCTGGGCGAACTCGTAGTATCCTAGGGCCAGTAATGGTTCTGTATTTAAGCTTAAAGCGTGTTTCAAAGATTTTTCAGCAATACTTCTAACAGACTCAAGTTGCCTCTCAATGTTCACTGTGAAGTACTTGTGTATGCTTGTAGTTGCTTCAGCGATAGCTGATAGGCTTAACCCAAGACTACCATAGTAGTCTCCCATATTACTCATTTCTTCTGCTTCTTCAAGGTCCTTGACGGCTTTATTAAATAATTCATCTGAAACTACACCAATATCTTTCAATAATGAGCTAGCGTAAGCTACTACGCTATTAGCTTCATATAGAAACAATGCTGAAATATGTTGTATAACTACTTCAGACGGTGCCTCTCTACCTCCTAGACCAAGTGCTTGTATCCAAAGCTCTGCTGTTTTAGCTCTCCACTTAGCATATACTAGGCTGAATATGGTATCCTCATATTTTCCTTGAGAATACATTTCAGCAGCTTGTTCAAGAGACTTCTTAGCTAAATATATTCTATACCTTGAAGCTATAAGAGCCTCAACATCACTTAGCTTTGCAGGCTTTACAGCGTAAACTTTAGAACTAATATCGTTTATTGTGGAGTTTACTTCACTAAGAAATCCCTGAATAACGCCTTCTCCTCTCTCATAATATTCTTGGAGCTTGTAAGCGAAATCTACGAGGTAAACTGCTTGGAAAAGCATACTAGTAGCAGAATAAAGTTTTCCTTCACCACTAAGTTTTAGTGCACTACGGTATCTAGCATCAGCCTCTCGAAGAACATCGGCAATAACCCCACTAGCCTCTTTAATTCTCGACTTAATGTTTTCATAGGCGTTCTTAAACTCAGTTATCTGCTTCGTTAGAAGAGATTTTGCTTGATCAGAGAGTTTTAATTCAATGTCCTCTAAAGGTTTCTCCGCAATTTCCATGTTCAACAAGTACTTAGCTGCTTCAATAATATTTGAAACCTCAATAACGGTAACGCCTAATTTCCTGCCATATTCTACAAGATCTATTTCCACCGGTTTAACAGTTCTTATTATGAAAGGCCCTATTCTTCTACGCTCTACAATATTCTCCTGAACTACACTTTGACCTACAGGCACAAGGAAAATCTTCATACCTACACTAGCCGCTGCCTCTAGTTTCTCCTTAACACCTCCAACAGGCCCTATAGTTCCATCAGGGTTAATCATTCCAGTTATCATCACGGAGCCGTTTACAGGGTATCCGCTAATAGCCGACATTATCGCTAAAGTTAATGCTGCACCAGCGCTTGGGCCACCGATAATTATCGATGGGCTTTCAACCGAAACATAATAGTCCATGGTCAACGGGTTTTCTCCGAGAACAGTAGAAGCTATAATTGCGGCTGTTCTAGCTGATGCCTGCATATCTATTTCGGTAAGTGGCGTAGCTGAAATATACACCTTACCTGATCCGGGTTTCACAATAGTTACAGTGATGTTAGAGATAACTCCTTTCAACCCTTCTTCTGTTTGTGAAACAGCTGGAACAAGTATAGAGACAGTACGTTTAAACACATCATGCGAAGTAGTTGAAGATATAGGATACGCTAACAATACTACATGAAGTACTATGGTTAAGCAGATAAGTGCAACTATAGTTGCTCTTAGCCGCACTGCTAACCGCCGCATAGACCTTACGTATATTAGCTCAGTGTTAGTAAATGAACACAACCTAAAAAAACTAAACGGTTATATTGAAAATAATAAAGCGGAAAATATGGGTGGCTATTTTGAAGTACATTATTCAATGTAGTAAATGCGGTTCTGTAGTGGAGTTTAAGGAGTGGATATGGAGACATAGTTGTGGAGGAACACTAAATATAATATTTGAGAACCTAGAAAACTTAGACTTTCAAAGAATATTGAAGAAAGAATATAGGGATATGAGGCGATATGAGGCCCTTTTACCCGCATGCTCCACGTATTTTCCAGAGATAACTGTTGGCGGTACACCGCTGGTTAAGAAGTTTTTAGGAGCTAAGGTTTACATGAAAATGGATTACCTTAATCCTTCAGGTTCGTTTAAGGATAGAGGCGCTTATGTAACAGTAGCTAAGATTAAAGAGTTGGGGATTAATGAAATTGTGGAAGATTCTTCAGGAAACGCTGGTATATCCTTCTCTCTTATGTGTAAAGTATCGGGAATAAGGGCTAATATTTATGTGCCTAAAAAGGCTCCTACAGGTAAAAAGAATTTCCTAAGGCTTTTAGGAGCAAACGTAATGGAAGTTGATGGGCCAAGAGAGAAAGTTAACAGAGAAGCCTTAAAGGCTGCTGAAGAAGGAAAAGGGGTTTATGTAGGACACTGGTGGAATCCCTTCTTTATAGAAGGATTAAAGACAATAGCTTATGAGTTATGGGAGCAAATAGGTGGAAATATTGACTACGTATTTACGCCCGTTGGTAGTGGAGGGTTGTTTCTCGGGGTTTTCAAGGGTTTCCTAGAGTTGAAGGAAATGAATATACTAACTAATATGCCTAAGCTTGCAGCTGTTCAAGCAGAAGGTTACTGTAGTTTATGCGAGAAATTAGGCTTAGAAATGGAAGGCGAAAAACCCTCTAAGATAGCTGACGGGATTATGATAAAGAAGCCTCCTAGGTTAAACGAAATGCTGGATGCTTTAAATGTAAGCAAAGGTTTATGCGCAGTTGTTTCCGATAACGAAACAATTTCAGCTCTTAAAGAACTCATAAACATGGGATTTATAGTTGAACCAACATC
>NJED01000057.1 GCA_002254745.1 Desulfurococcales archaeon ex4484_217_1 | reverse complement strand
TGGTGATCTATTACCGCAATTTTCGTGCTTAAAGTCTTCTCGAGGTTTGTAATATCCTTCGCTGGCAATCCGTAATCAACTATGAGTACTAGGTCTGGTTTAAGAGATCTAAGCAAGTTAATGTTAATAGCTTCTAAAGAATAATGGCCTATCTTAGGGATATGGAAGAATGCTTTAGATTTTAACAGTTTAGATATTATAGATGCTGATGCAACACCGTCGCAATCCCAATGATATATTATAGCTACTTTTTTAGAGCTACTTAGAAGACAGCTATTCAACAAATGGGTTTTCAAAGCTCAAAATAACCTCTACAACTTCAGGTCTCATCATGTATTCTGGTGGTTTCTGTTTACTCATAATCATTTTCCTGAGCTTAGTACCGCTTACCCTAACTCTAAACTCTTCCTCGTGAGGACATATTTTCTCATTAACAAAACCGCCGCATCTACTACAGTAGAAAGCTTCTCTAATGAACATAGGTATTATTCCTAAATCTGGGAACTCCTTGAATATATCCCATGCTTCATACTACCAACGATGAAATGTGTACATCCGAAATTCTTTCTAACAATAGCATGCAATATTGCTTCTCTTGGACCAGCATACCTCATTTCCATTCTCAAAACTGAAAACACAATACTGTTTCTTGGATAATAATTCTCTATTAATGCTTCATATGCTTTAACAATAACCTCATCCTTATAGTCTCCAGGCTTCTTCCACCCGACCAAAGGGTTTATAAATAACCCATCTACAAACGTTAAAGCAGCTTTCTGCACATACTCGTGACCTCTATGGGGTACGTTTCTTGTTTGAAATCCTGCAGTAGTTCTCCATTTTTTAGCTTCAAATAGGATACGTGTTTCTATGGGCCAAAGCCTATATCTTTCAAAAGGCTCTGGAACATCGCTAAGTAGGTAAATGTTCCCTCCGATTAGAAGTTCTTTTCTATGAAATGTTTTAACAACCCCTGGATGCCTAGTGTCTGTTGTTTTAAAGACTTTCTTACAGTACTCTTTTTTATCCCACTTATAGATGTCTTCGACTTCCATAATAGCTAAAATATTGTTTCTAAATGTTAGAGCAACATCATCTCCCTCTTTTAAACCTGCAATTTCCCCTCTACTTACATCTAAGACTATAGGTATTGTCCATGGAATATCGTTCGCCAACCTCATATCGTAGAGAACATGGTAGAAGTCATCGTAAACCATAAATCCTTCGAGAGGACTATAAACGCCATGGGCAATGTTAGAAGCATCAGCTGCTAGGCTCTCGCCAACACTTATTTTATGAAGCTCCTTAGCCTCTTCAAGTAAGTACTCTCTCCTACGGCCAGTAACAACTCTATTAACAAGCTTACCACCATGAGGTTTTGAAACCAATACTTGACCCCTTACATCTCCATGTTTTCTGAAACTTAGAGGTGAATAGTTTAAAAATTAAAAGAAGAACATTGAGTTGCATGTATTTTAAATATAACCTAGTGCTCTAAGTCTCTCCTTTATTTTTTCCTCTTCTTCTTTAGTGAAAACTTCTTCTTTAACTTCTTCCGACAGTACTTCCTTTAGAACAAACTCTACAAGGTCGTCTACACTCTTAAATTCTCCTTCACTCTCCTCAACATATTTTTTAGCTTTCTCATATAGCTCCTTAGAAATATAGATTGCAACTTTTTCTTCACTCATAAGCCTGAACACCTATTTCCCTGTTTACTCGATTAGCTTGAGTTCTTTTAATTTACTTAGAACTTTAAAAACGTTTGTTTCAACACTATCATGTTCAGTATCAACAATAATTTCAGGGTTTTCCGGCGGCTCATATGGATCATCTATGCCTGTCATGTGCTTTATTTCTCCACGTAAAGCTTTCCTATATAACCCTTTAACATCTCTTCTAATACACTCTTCAAGACTACATTTAACATAAACTCCAATAAACGGTATATTTTCTTCCTCGATGATATTCCTAATTTCAGCTCTAACATCCTTATATGGTGAAACAAAACTACATAAAACAACAACACCATTTCTAGCAAGTAACCGCGCAATCCAAGCAACCCTTAAGAGATGAATTCTACGTTGCTCCCTAGTAAAGCCAGCATCAGGGTTAATGGTTTTCCTAACCCAATCACCGTCAAGAACTTCTACACGGTAACCCATGGTTCTAAGTTTTTCAGCAACACCATTAGCAACAGTAGACTTACCACTACTGGGTAACCCGGTGAACCAAATAACAAACCCCTTGTTCAAGCATTTTAGGTTCAAGCATTTTAGCGCCAATTGTTTTTAACCCTGGGACATCGTCTTACAGCAAATAAGTAGCTCAAGTAAGTATTTAAGTTAAACTGTTCCCCGCCTACGGTTTCTGTGGGTTTCCCCCCTCCCCGCCCAACCGAGGAGTGGGTAACGGGAATCCGGGGTCACCAATACTTCCATTGGTTTTGATGCTTATAGGTTTTATTGAAGATCCCAATGGAAACACAGCATCCACACACCTTATAGCACCTAAGGCGAGAGAAAAATACATTGACCATTTAAGAGATAAAACGAGAAAACATGTTGAAAAATACGGTTTTCTAGGCTTAACAGTATTCATAATTATCCCCCTTCCCGGAAGCGGCGTATGGACAGGGGCATTGGTAGCTAACATATTTAACATAAAACCTAGAGATACAGTACTTGCAATAATTATTGGGGCTTATATGTCATCTACAATATCATGGTTTCTCTCAAACCTAGGGGTGTTAATATTCAGCTATTTTCCAATACTATAGCTAAGTATAAATGAGAGAATAAACTCCATTAGTTCATGTGTGATTAAGTTTTGAAAACGGTTCTCCTAGTTCATGGAGATAGTGACGGTGTAGTTTCCGGGGCATTAGCTTACAAGTTCTTCACAATTAAACATAAAAATCAACCCTTAGAGGTTTTCTTCAGCCACCCTGCAGGCTTACACGTAGATTTAAAAGAATTCGCTACACCAGGAGATACGATTTTCATAGCCGATATCGCTCTTAGCGAACTCCACTTAGAGGAGCTTATGAAGCTATTTAAAAAATATAATGATAAAGGAGAGCTAATATACGTCGATCACCACCCTGAACCACTCGGTGTAAGCGTTAGGTTTCGAATATAGTCGTGTAGCAGTATATGGTGCTATAGGGGATTATCTTGATGAAACACCTTGGGTTAAAGAGGTATTGGAGAAATGGGATAAGAGGAGCGTATATTTTGAAGCAGGAGTTCTATCTCAAGGACTGGAAGCTAGTAGGAAAATGTACGACTTCAAAAGACATGTTGTTAAACATTTAAGTGAAAATAAATTGCCAAGCAGTCTTAGCGAACTACTTGTTAGAGCACTTATAGAGTCTGTTAAGGAGGAGGAATTGAGAATATGGGTTAAACAAAATAAGCAATCAATGGAAAACATAGGCTACGTTATTGAGCCTCCAGGTAGTTTGGGCAGAGCAGCAAACTACGTGAAAACATATACGGGAAAACCTGTAGGGTTAGCAGCTAGTAAACACAAAAACTACTACGTAATGAGCCTTAGGTCTTCCAGGAACATAGACTTAAACAGAATACTAAGAGAAATAGCGCCAAAATATCATGGAACAGGTGGAGGGCATCCCTTCGCAGCAGGAGCGAGAATACCAATAAATTTCTTTAGAGATTTCTTAATCACGCTTGATAAAGTAGTATCGAACTCTACGCGTGGGTAAACGTTACACAAGAACACGTAAATTATTAAAGAATCCATCCGAGAAACTTAGAGGGACATTTAAGAGATAGTAGGATTTATTAGCCGCGCCAATTATAGTGAACATAAGCTTAAACATGAAGTGGAAGTGTTGAATAAAACATCAGGAGTATTAACGTTATTCCTACTTCTCCTAGCATTATTCGCGATTGTATCCTACATGGTCTACTTTTACATACCCTCAGTTAGAGGATCATACACGATATCTATTACTGCAGAGAAACCTTTAGAAAGCGTAGTATTGGAGCTACCAATCACTGAGGATAACAGGCCGATATATAGGATTAAAGAAATAACATGTTTCGTAAAATCTAATGGCTACTTGAGGGAAATTAAACCAGTAATCACAAGCACAATAGATGGTAACCCTAAATCTATACTACTACCTATTACTGGAACAGGAACATTCAATATAGTTGGCGAATACGTTTTAGAAGAAGAGAAACTTATAGACTACAGTAGGTACCCATGGACTCTAATAGTAGATTCTAAAAAATATGAAGTACCTGTTTACGTTGAAAGAGATATCATGCTACAAGTAGTCTATATTATGAAGGAAAATTCTATGATACTCGTACCTTCACTAGGCATATTAACAGTACTATGCGGAGGCTTATCGGTAGCAAGGCTATTCAGAGGCTTGTTTTTCCAGGAAAAAGTGCCTACCGCTCCTAAGAAGAAATGTACCAAATGGTATTATGTTTGTGTAAACTTCTTCAAAATAGAGCAAGGTTCTCAAACAGGTAAACAACTACCTAAACCTTACATCGATAAGCTAATGAAATTACTGCTTAACGTTAACGAGACCTGGAAAAAATGCTGTATAAAATTTATCCCATGCATAGACAGCAAAGGTAATATTGTAGCTAAATATGTTAACCCAGACAGCGACATAACATATGCTACTGCAGGAGGAAAAATCATTATTGGAAGATATAAGATAGATTTTAAAATTGTTAGAAAACTTAAGCTTAAAGACCTCTTCAAAGACCCTAACTCTACCAGGTTAGAGGTAAGTGAAAGCAAGGTAAATGCCCCATATAAGGAAAAATTAGAAGCAACATGGAAGAAAGACATAGAGTATAAGGGAGTTAAATATAAAGCTGGAGAAAAAATTCCAAATGAAATAGTTAATGAAATAGTTAAGAAAGGATTAGAAGTTGTAAATAAAAGGTTAGGGGAAAGCGGTCTACCTGAAAATGAGAAACAAAGACTTCTTAAACGAAAGAAACTGTTCGAGTATGTATTGAAAATTATTAAAGAAGAAAACATTGTTAAAAGAGGAGAAATCCCTGTTATAGGTGCTCTTAAAGGTATTGAAAAACTAAAAGATGACCATCTTAGCAAATGCATTAACGTATTCATAGTTAAAGAATACGAAGACAAAGTAGAAAAAGGAGAAGAAGGAGGATACGGCGAATTCCCCGGAAGAATAACAATAATTGAGGAAAAAGTTATCGAGGAAAACATATCTAACATGCTAGCCCATGAGTTCGGACATAACCTAGGTTTAGACCATGTCCCACCGAATCCTCAAAAACCAAACTTAATGGAAACGCCTGTTAAAGGCAATAATTTAACCAAAAAGCAATGTAAAAAAGCATTTGAAAACTGTATGAAAGACAAACGTAAACATTTTAGTGAAAAAACATGCCATGAAGGACTCAAGTACTTAAGAAAACTGGAACTTTTCAGAGAAATAGAGAAACTAAAAAAGGAAAATAAAGAAATCGATAAACAAGTTAAGAAACTTAGAAAAAGCAAAGAGGAAGTAGACAAACAGATAGAAGATCTTAAAGAACAAATAAAATCTGAAGAGAAAATGTTAAAGAAAGAAAAAGCACTACTTAAAAAAGTATCTTCTACAGCAAAGAGAGCAGAAAGATACAAAGACATTATAAGAACCAAGAAAGGAAGAAGGAAAAGATATGCTGAGAAAAGCCTAGACAGAATGGAATCCATGCTTGAAAAAGATATTGAAAGACTAAAGGGCAAATTGGAAAAAGCAATTAAAAGAAATAGGGAGAAAGAAGCTAAAGAACTTGAAAAGAAAATAGGAGAAAAAGAGGCTCTCCTAGAAGCTGTAAGAGACCCTGAAGCCACGCTTAAAAAATACTCTGAAAAAGTTAAAGCACTTGAAGAAGAAATTGGAAAGCTAAAAGAGAAGTTAAAAGAGTATGAAAGTAAAGCCCCGGAACTTAAAAATAAAATAGACAATAAAATAAAAGAGCTAAGGAATAAGCTAAACAATAATAAAAACAGAATAAACAAGCTTGAAAAAGAAATAAAAGAACTTGGATAAAGAAAAAGTTAATTCAAAAAGTAGGAAAGAATAACAGTTTATTTTCTACACAGAAACCATTAGCCAGACTTCGTTATTTAAAATGAACTCTATCACGAAATGTTAAAATTAATGCTTCCCATAGTAGAGAAACGGAGAAATAAGGAATGAGCATTCATAAGTCTTTTTTAGCTGAACAATCTCTTCAACTATATCTAAAACATTCTTTACTTAAAATTGTAGGTGATTATCCTAGAACACATAGTATAAGGAGATTGCTAGGTGAACTTAACAGAGTTTTAAAATTTAAGGAACTTGAAGAATTTATTAGAGCTAATAGGGCAAGACTTTCAGCACTTGAAGATGCATATTTAATGGCTAGGTATTTTATAAAAGAATACAGCAAAGAAGACGCTAAGGACATGGTAGAGCTAGTTGAAGAAACATTGAAGATAATCGATAAGGCAATAGGTGAAGAGAAATGAGCAATTATATTGATACTTCACTGCTTAGAGTAAAAATGCTTAAAGAATGGAAAACATGGGTTCAAAAAATAGCTGTTAGAGGAGATTACGTAGCCGGAAGCGACGTAGACGTTTTAGTAATATCTCCAAACATTCCTGAAAAAATGATTAAAAGAGGAGAAATAAAGGCAGAAATTGAGGAAAAACTTAACCTACCATACTACCATCCTTTCGAAATACATATACTAAGACCTGAAGAAGCAAAGCCGTACCTTAAGAAAATAGGAAAATACGTGTTCAAAGTATTGTAGTAAACATATTTAAATCTGTGTTATTTTGACTATGCATATGAAAGGTGTATTATGTGAGTAGTATTACTATTAGTGTTAGAATATCTAAGAAGCTTAAGGAGAAGATAGATAGGTACGGGATAAAGATAAGTGAAGTTGTTAGAAAAGCTCTTGAAGAAGAAGGTTAGGAAAAA
>NJED01000056.1 GCA_002254745.1 Desulfurococcales archaeon ex4484_217_1 | reverse complement strand
TTTAACACTAACGGTATAAGTCTCCAAGTAAGGATAATGGACTGCGATAGGACTATAGGAACCTTGCATTTTTCAAGAAGAATAGATATTGCCAATGGATTCGTATATGTGAACATTATTAGCAGGGTTAACGCTATTGCTAAAACCCTTGAACCTATAATTAAAGCTCTAAGTATTGAGAAAATATTGAACACTCCTTCAGGGGATAGTAGCCATGTAAATAATATTAAGAGGGTAATAGGTATAATTACAGCTTCAAGTGCTTCCAGCAACACCTTAGCTCTCTTAGTGAAATAGGTAATCACTACAGGATAAATTAACACTATTATGGAGGAAAGCAAAGTCTTAGCCGTAATTGAAGCTGCAAAAATGACCGCTATGGAACATATCTTGAATACAATATGGGCTATGCTAAGAGCATTCTCCTCTTTACTAAACGTTAACGCTGTTCTTACCTTGTCTATAATCCATAACATCATTTTGCTATCATCTCAGCAAATTCCTCTACTGATAATGGTCCATAACTTATCTGGTGCCCTTGTCCAGTACTAGCATCATATTACATAGCCTCGTTATGATGCTTGGATCTTGAGAAGCTATAATCAACGTTACGTTCTTTCTTATCTTTTCCAGAATTCTAATGAGGTTTTCTTTAGCTTTATAGTCTAGATAAGTTGCTGGTTCGTCGAGAATCAGCAATTTATCTAAACCTGTAATTTTAAGAACATTTTCTGTTTCCTCTTCAGGATTAGGTATTTTTAGCTTCTTTGCCGTGTTAAACACTTCATCAAAAACTGTTGGTGAAGTAAAGGTTAACGTGGGGTTTTGTGGCACATAACCTATTTTCCCTACAAGTTTTCTTCTATTACGAGGGTTTACACCTAATACCTCTACACTACCGCGTGTAGGTTTGAGTAAACCAATTAGTATTTTAATTAATGTTGATTTACCGCTACCATTAGGCCCTAAAATACCTACATGCTCCTTATCCCTAATGTTTAAGTTTACATTTTTAAGAACATATGTTAAAGTTCTAGGGTATTTAAACCACACATTCTCAAGTATTACTATGTTTTTTCTAAAGCCCTTAATTTCCTTATAATCCACATAGTAGTGTTTAACGTGTTTAAGTCTAAGATCTTGCTCTACTAATTTAGTCAATCTAGTCAGACTTTCCCCATATAAGCGTTCATTTTTCAAGAGCTTTACTATTTTTGCTGCTTCAGGTAAAGGTACCGGTATATGTGAGGCCTCTATATTGCGAATTGTGAGGTTCTCTACGCTGCTTTGCCAAATAACTCTTCCTTTATCTAAAACTATAATCCTATCAGCATATTCAATAACTCTGTCTAGTTCATGTTCAACAACAACTACGGTTATACCTAGTTAAGAAAAACCGATGGTTCATCTAAAACTAAAACCTTGGGTTTCAAGGAGAGTACTGAAGCTAAAACTACTTTTTGCATTTCACCTAAACTGAGTTCAAACGTACCTCTATCTTCTAAATGTGCTCCTTTAACTACTTCTAAAGACCACTTCGCTCTCTTTACTATTTCCTCTTTACTTAACCCTAAGTTGCATGGTCCGAAAGATACTTCGTTCGGGATCTTCAAATATGAAACCTGCCACTTTGAAAACTTCTTCAGGTTTCTTTAGAACATCAATTCCTCCTACTCTAACATTTCCTCTTAGTTCTCCATGATGGAATTTAGGTATTAAGCCTGCCATAATTCTAACTAATGTTGATTTACCGCTACCATTAGGTCCCATTATAACAGCGAATTCTTTACTTCCTACTTTAAAATTTATATTCTTAAGTACCCAAGACCTATAGTTGCTTGACCTAAGTTTACAGGTATTTCAAGGGCTGCAACTGTAGGTAGATATCCTAGAACTGCAACTTGATATGTAAAGTATCCTAGAACCATTTCTAATCCTCCAACAATTACTGCTAAAACTTCTGCGCCGACCTTAGGATCAACTTTTAACCCTAAGTAGCATATTCCTATAGCGAAAGCTATACCTAATATAATCCAGAGAACGGATGGTATGCTTAAAACAAATTCTAGGCCAGCAAAATACATGTGTGTTTCACCGCTGTAGTAGCTGTATCCTAAACCGGCAATGAGAAATAACCCTAAGATAGCAGCAAATAACGTGAATAGTCTCCACTGTTTAATATTGAGTCTTTTAAGTTTTAATGCTAGAAAACCTACTATTAAGCCTTCAAGCCCCTTTATAATTAATGTTCCCGGAGCATAATGGGGATATCCAAGATACATGTCAGCTAATGCTGACCCTAAACCTCCAGCAACCATACCCACATAGTATCCTCCAAGTAAGGCAGCAGTATATACCATTGTTTCCCCAAGGTTAAAGAAACCTTTAGTCGCAGGTGTTTCAACAACTATAGCTGATGTAGCTACAAAAACTAATGCCGTAAATGTTGCTAGGAACCCTGCTGTTAAAGAGAGCCTAGCTCTACTTGACATAGTGCATCAGAGTTTTAAAGAAAAAACTTGTATTAAAGTTTTTTCTTTAAAACATACTTAATTGTAAATATTTATAGCTTATTTGGTACCTATAATGTTCATGAATAGGTGTTAACTGTTGTTTGTTCTTCTTCTATCGCCTATTGTTCTTCTAGGACTATTACTATTCTCCATCATACTGTCCAGTCTACCTTTATGGTTTGCTTCGAAACTTCTAGGGCTTAGGAAGTCGGGCCTCATACATGCTATGGCAGCTACCATTATTGGAGGTTTACTTGCATCTGTTGTTTCAGCTATTGTGGTCTTTATTGTTCCCTTACCTTTGCTAGGCATTGTTTTAGGTTTTCTAAGTTATTTATGGGTAATAAGGCAAGTATATGATGTTGAATGGGGTAAAGCTATTATGCTTTGGCTAGTTTCAGTTATAACAGCTGCAATACTTATACTGGTTTTATCATTCATCATAATTCTCTTCTTCCCCTTCACATATTTGCCCAGAACACCTCATCACTGGTGGATTTAATGGTGAAAAAGTTTAATGTTAAAGTGAAGTCGAAGAGGGGAACATGGTTTATACCTAACGTTTTAGGTGAAGATTACGAGGACGCTATTAGGGCAGTATTTTCAGTTTTAGGTTTAGAGGGAGCTGAAGTTGAAATTAAAATGGTATTCGATGGTGAGAAGCAGGTAAACGGTAAGGAAATCAAAATGTTTTACACTATAAAGTGGCCTAAGGATGTCTTAGATTTTTATAGGAAACTACCTAGCAGTCGTGAGTGACGTTACTTGAGGGGTTTTGATTATAAGGCTTATTGCTAATTCTGAAATATCCATACTGTAATAGGCTATTCTCTTAAAACTCTCTAGAATTGTTCTTAATGCTAAGGCTTTCCTAGCAATAATATCTCTGCTTGACAGTATTAATTTTAATACTTCATCTTCTAAGCCCTTTACTTCAACAGACCTATCAATAACGTCATGAGCTGTTATTGTGTCTCGCTTAAATAAGGCTTTAATAGATGATATGTATAGTTCCAGCGCATTGCCCCCGAAGTCATAAATAGTCTTCCTTATGCTATTCTCTATTGTAACGTCTTCTCTTACTAGATCAGCTAGTACTGTAGCTATTTGTGTTGCATGATCGGCAACTCTTTCAATAGCTTTAGATAGCATAACATACTCTATTGTTTCGCCGACACTATTTATTCCTACGTCTTGGGGCATAATTATTCCTGAAGCTACTAGGTTCATTTGCCTCATGATGTAAAGGTAAAACTTATCCACTTCGTCATCTCTTCTAATAATATCTACTAACATTTCGAAATCCGGTTCTATAATGTTCCTTAGAACATCATTTATCATATAGTATGTTGTAGTTGCTTCTCTTCTTAAAGCTGTTTTCAGTGGAAGCTCAGAATGACCTGCTAAGCACTGAACAGTCATGCTGTTTTCTGTTTCCTCGACAACCTCAACTCCTATAAGCGACCTGGCCATGTATTCCTTAATTGCGTTTCGCTGCTTCCTTGTTCTACCATGTAAATATACTTTAATCTTGTTAAAGCCTAAAATATATCTTGAAACAAATTCTCTAACAGCTGCTGTCGGACTCATATTTTCATGAACTTTAAATGAAGTTTCTAAAGGCTTACCTCTTTCCCTTGCTAAAGCTATTTTCAATGAATTATCGGGTTGAGGTATTATTTCAACATAATCTCCAGGCTTTAAATTAACTGTTTTAACCCACTCCTTGGGAAGCGAAACTATTAATGTAGCTCCACCTGTTAGCTGAACTTTCCTTAGTATTTTTGAAGTTCTCATATCAATCTCCCCTTTGAACTTGTGTTTACCTCTCTATATAGTTATTTTTAGATAGCAGATATGTATATTTAAACTCTATATCTTATCGCTTACGTTTACAGAGAAAATGCAATAGCTGTGGTGTTTGAAAATAGCTGATAGAATCCCCATAGTACTTTACGGCTTTGGTTTTATCGGGAGAATGTTAGCCAAATCTCTTTTGAAGCTTAAACACTACGATGTAGTTGGTGTTATAGACATAAACCCTAAGATTTTAGGATGCGATATTGGAGAGCTCTTAAATATTGGAAAAATAGGTATCAAGGTCTCTAACGACCCTGTAAAGGTACTCAGCGAACGTAAACCAAAGGTAGTATTGCATGCAACCGCATCCTTCCTAGACCAAGTTTTCCCACAATTGAAAGTAGTTATCGAGCATAGGGCTAACATTATATCCTCGTGTGAAACTTTAGCATACCCTTGGTTTAGATACCCTAAATTGGCTAAGGAAATTGATAAGTTAGCGAGAAAGCATGGCGTTACAGTAATTGGCGCAGGTGTCAATCCGGGCTTTATAAGGGTTGTAAGGAGGATAAACGCGCTGAAGAGAAGACCTAGTTTTCAAAGAAAAATAGGTTTAGGTTTAACTTTAGATGAATTCCGTGAGCTGATGAGCAAGGGAGTAATTACAGGGCATGTAGGTTATGCTGAGTCAATAATGCTTGTAGGTAAAGTCTTAGGTAGAAAAATAAGCAAAGTCGTTGAAAAACAAGAACCGATAGTTAGAAACGTTAAAGTAGAAGGGATTAAAGGACAAGCCGTAGGGTACTGTGGTAGGAAAGTTTTTGTAAGACTAGAGTTCGTTGCCTCGGCAAGCGTTAAAGACCAAGATGCAGTAATTATTGATTGTGAAAACTATAGTTATGGTTTATGAAGAAAAGCAGCGATATTGTAAAAGAATTGTTGTCTAAGAAAACTCCAGACGGTTATTACGTTATTCCTGCACATAGAAAAGTGCTTAACACTATTTCTAGCAGAGAATTCGAGGTTGAAGAATATACTGCTGAAATAGTGTTCTTAAAAGTTAAGTCTAGGAATAGGGCAAAGAAGATTATTGAGTATTTGCTTAGGAAAAAGCTCTTAATCGAAATGTGATTATATCAGCGTATTTGCTGAGAAATCAGATATAGG
>NJED01000055.1 GCA_002254745.1 Desulfurococcales archaeon ex4484_217_1 | reverse complement strand
GTAGGTTTCCGCAATAGAGTAAGCAGGTTATTCCTTAGTTTTATAGAATCATGGTCTAAGGGCAAAGGACCTTTACCTCTTAACCCTAAGCCACTTATCATATTTATGCTCAGCAAGAAATCCTCCATAACATTAATATATCTTAGTGAGAGGTATGGAGATATGTTTTTGATGAAAATTTCCACACACTGGGCAGTTTTCTCTTCTCGAAACAGGTATTTCATGGAAGTTCATAGAGTATCCGTCATATAGTATTAGTTTTCCTACTACTGGCTTACCGTAGCTAGTAATTATTTTTACTGCTTCTGTTACCTGTAATGAAGCTAAAACAGCTGGTGTTGTTGGAAGTATGGGTATTTTTCTTTCTCCAGTAGGTATTGTAGGAATTATGCATTGAAGACATGGACTTTTACCCGGTATTACTACAAGTAATTGCCCATAGGCTCCATGAACTCCGGCATGTATGAATGGCTTATTTAGTTCTACACATGCCTTATTCACTAAGAATCTTGTCTTCCAATTATCTAGTCCATCAATAATGAGGTCTGCTTCTCCTACAAAACGATAAACGTTTCTTTCATTTATTTCTTCAATAAAATATTTAACGTTAACACTGGGGTTAAGTTCTTTGAGTCTCTTAGCAGCAATTTCCGCCTTGAACTTTCCAATATCTGATGTTTTATAAAGTATTTGCCTATTTAAATTGCTTAATTCGACCCTACCGTGATCTACCAAAATTAGCTCTCCTACACCTAAAGCAGCAAGGTAAGTAGAAGAAACTGAACCTAGACCGCCAACGCCAAAAACAGCGACTCTGGCTTCCTTTAATTTTATTTGACCCTTAGCTCCGAAAATCATTATCTGCCTATCGTATCTCTCAACCTCATCTCTACTTAGAATCACCATAAGCATACACCTTTTAGATGGCCAAACGCACTTATAGTAATATATACGAAGCACAATATTACTATATTACTTGAATAGAGGAAAGAAGTAAAGCATTTAGAGGTTTTCAGCCTAGGTAATAACCCTGTTCCCTGCATTTACTCTAGTGGTGTGTAAAAGAGCTGTTAGGGTGCGGAAGCTGTTTCTGGGTTGTAGGTCTTTTAAGGTCTATGTAGGTTTCTTCTTGCCCTAAGTGCTATGAGGTATGCTGATGCTGTGTGTTTGTCTAAGCCGTATCTTCTCATAACGTATTCATGGTCTTCTGAGTGTGTTGTTCCCTTGGGATTAACTGTTACTACCTGTAATCCATAGAGTGGTGACTTCCATATTATCTTCTCTATGATGCTGTTTCTGAATATCGTTACCTTGTAGTTGTAGTTCTTGGTTCTTCGTTCTCCATTCCTTACCCAGTAGTACCTTAAATAGCCAATAATTTCTGGATTCTCTACTGCAATAACTGATGCTCCGTGAGAATAGGCATTATTGAGAATACTGTGTATTGCTTCACCTATAACGCTCCATGCACTCTTCCTTGGATATCCTCTAGATGTTGCCTGTGGAAATCTAGCTGTATACCTCCAGACTATATCTCCATTTCTATTAATGACTACAAGGTTGAGCCTATCAGCATTAACATCAACACCAGCTATATTATTTCCTAATGGTTTCTCATACCTCTTCATAACCTCTAGGTAGAAGTCATGTTTCACCATGACCTGTATTTCTCCATAGAGGTGCTCTACTTTGTCTCCATAGTCTGTGATATAGACTCTAGCTGGATAACCAATTTGCTTTCTGAGAGCTTTATCTACTAGTGTTTGAACTAGTCTTGTATAGCCTTTAGGTATGACTGGTTTTATGGTAATCTTTCTAGTTGACTTATCTTTCTCGAATACTAATACTCTTACCGTGTTATAGCTAGTAAACTGTATGTTTAGATTCCCTTTAGCCCAAGGCTCTGCTTCCGACTGAAAGAGCAACCAAGGCTTAAGTTCTAGCTTAGCAATATCTACTTTCAATGCTTTAGCACTCTGTAGAGAGGCATGTATGAGGGTGGATATTCCATCTATGTATCTACGGTTAGGGATAATATCATAGCATAGCTTCCTACCTATCTTGATGACAGTCCAGTAAACAAGCCTAGCATACTCTCCAATAGCGTGGAAAGGCAACCTCAGTGTAATGTATTCAACTTCACTTTTATTCATAGGGGTATACCGCTCACTCCTGCATGGTTCCTTCCCATGCAGGGTTCATAGCGGTTTCCTCAGAGCCCCTCACCGCAGTAGCTCACCCCTAGTTGCCTAGAGGCTCATAGCCCTACGGCTCTCGGAACCCTGAGGTCATTATTATATTCATAGTATTGTTGTCTCTTATAAACGTATTGGTGACTCCTAGTTCCCGATACCCGCTCCTCGGTTGGGCGGGGAGGAGGCTAGGAGAAACCGTGATGAACCGACCTACGGAGACCTAAAAAGACCGTAGGCGGGAAACGGTTAATAATGTATCTTGCATTCTTAGAGTATGAGGTTAAGTTTAGAGCTAAACAGCTTTAACACCTCACTGTTTAATGTTCGAGTATTGTATTGTACAGGTTTACATGTCTCCTAGCCATTCTTAACCACTGAGTTCTCGCAGCATAACCGTAAAGGTAAGCCATATATGCTACTCCGAAATCGTAGTTTTCAATAAGCCACATTATTTTTCTACTTAGTTCCTCAGGGGCTTTAGGAGGTATTGTTAGTCTTGGAGCGTACTGATATAATTCTATTAGTCTAGGAACTTTAGTACCTATTATCGGCCTAAAACTTCCCATTGATAAGTGAAGAATACCACTTATTGAATAAGTTCCCCTTTTGTCCTTATACGGCAATACTATCATGTCGGAGAGAGCTATTAGTTTAAGCATTTCCTCGCTGGATAAATATCTTTCTAAATAAATAATGTTTATATTCGAACGTGCATACTCTATG
This sequence comes from Desulfurococcales archaeon ex4484_217_1, assembly GCA_002254745.1. Classification (GTDB taxonomy): domain Archaea; phylum Thermoproteota; class Thermoprotei_A; order EX4484-217-1; family EX4484-217-1; genus EX4484-217-1. The sequence continues at coordinate 2,538 of NJED01000055.1, read as the reverse complement.
AGGTCGAGTAGTTTTTTATCTCTAAGTTCTCCCGCAATAATAGCAGTGAATTTTTCCTTACTTATACGGTTTAAGGAGTCAATGAGCACATCTAATCCTTTATCTTTTCTTAGAAAACCGGGCATTGTTATTATGTATCCTTTTATTTTTTCTCTACTTAGCGACAATTCTGATAGAAGAGTTTCCCGTGAAACCCCAAGATAGGGGTTTAAATGCGTTCCATGAGGTATTCTATAAACTATCCGCGGACTTACTCCTTGATGTTGGAGTTCAAATTCTTTTAAAAAACTATGGACTATAACTGCATCTACGCTATTTAATTTTCTCTGGAATTTTAACGCTCTATCATTTCCTGACAGTGGGTGGTAAACCGTGTGCATTGTGAAAACAATTTTTCGAGCTAATTTTTCTTCCTTAGCCTTCAGACATGCTTCTAATATTGCATCGGTATGTCCGAAAATACCGTACTCATGTTGTACATGTAGTACATCAACGCCTCCTATTTCAGCCAATGTATCTAATATTTTATCGTAACTACTCGAACCTTTAATAAATACATTATGAATATATGCTCCAGCTTCCTTATCTATAGTCTCTCTTTTCCCATTAATATCGCATAGAATATGAACTGTAATATTGATTACTGATCTTAACGCTGTTATGAGCATTTTAGTATATTCGGCAACACCGCAGTGTGTAGGAGGATATGTTGAAATGTAAGCTATACTTAACACTACCCACTTACACCCACACATAACTGAGAACTAACTGCTAGTAAATAAACATGTACTAAATTGTAGTGTTTAAAGATTTTCAATAACGTTAATTAGCTCTCCAAGATCAAATATCACAGCGTCGGCTAAATCAGATTTTGAAGTATACGGGGTTAATTTCTGCACCGCTTTTAACCCCGCATTTTTCGCACCCATAACGTCTGCTACAGGGTCATTACCTATATGAACGCATTCGCTTGGTTCAACATTAAGCGAGTAGCATGCATATAGGAATATTCTCCTATCCGGTTTCCTCCATGACACCATCTGCGACGTCACAAGTAAGTCAACGTACTTCAGTAAGCCATCTCTTTTAAGAACTTCATAGATTAAATAATGGGAGCCAGTATTAGATATTATACCTACCTTCAACTTTTTCTCCTTAAGATGTTTTAGCGTACTTCGCGCATCTTCATATGGTTCCATGATGTTGACTATACTGTTGAGGAAAACGTGGTAAGCTTCCATGATTAAGCTCGGTTTTAAGCTTAAATTTAATTTAGAAAACGTTAGTAATAATATATTCAAGTGCCATACTTCAATGCCTTCGATATTTAAAGTTTCAATGTATTCCTTCGTAGAAACATATGCTTGGTATATTTTACTCCATGACAGGGACATGCCATATCTTTTAAGATAGTTAGCCAAGGCTAAGGCCCAGGGAGGTGTTTTAAACTTTTTCTCCTTGTATAATGTACCTCCTATATCGAAAAATACTGCTTTAATTCCCATCTAAGATACCTAACTGCTAGAACAGAAATTACGATATATTTATTTTATCCCGAGAAGAGGGTAGAGGAAGGGAGAGTTTAGATTAACTAAGCTATTTATGTAATAAACTATGTTAAAAATCTATATACTTTAGTCTTACTTTTTGAGGTAATGTGTTCCTCTATTATTCTCGATATCCTATATTCTAATATGTACTTATCTACTATAATGTGTCTCCTCCTCACAGTAACACTGCATCTAAATGTAGACTTTATTCTACTGCCAAGTTCCTTAAGGTTTTGCGGTGGATTGTCAAAAGCTATTATTGTTTTCCATTTGCCATTATCGCTAACTCTGTAAAGGCAATAGTATTTCGTCATTAATCACCTTAGATAAAACTTTGGAAATACTTGTTCATATTTTTGTTAAACTGACATATTTGAGTTTCCTCTAAGACATCATAAACGACTTTATAAATATAATTTAAAGACCATATTTCGACTATAATCTAAAATATTTAGGGTAATACCATTAGGTGAATTTATAAATTCTTTAAACATTCCACTATATGTAATAGCATAAATTTTTATTGGCAAGAATAATTTAATGGTAGTAGGTGTTAAGATGGTTGAAGCTGTTGAATCAGTGAAAATAATTAGGGCAGTATGCTTCACCTATACTATTTAATTCGGAAAAACTAGGCTTAGACTTATCTAAAATAGACTATATTGTTCTCTCCCATAGACACTACGATCACACTGGAGGGTTGCTTGAAATTCTTAAGCATGTAGGTAAGAAGAGAGTTTACATAGTTGCCCATCCAATGCTTTTTAAACCTAATCTTGTAGTGAAGCCTTTCCTAAGAAATGTTGGGGCTCCATTTACTAGAAAGGACTTAGAAAAATATAGCGCAGAGTTCGTGTGGGCTAAAAAACCGTTAGAAATAGTTAAAGGAGTTCTCGTAACAGGCGAGGTACCTAGAGTAACTAGTTTTGAAAAACCTATTGAAACCTATACTTTCAATGAAAAGGGAGAGCTAATTCTAGATGAACTT
>NJED01000007.1 GCA_002254745.1 Desulfurococcales archaeon ex4484_217_1 | reverse complement strand
TAGCTAAATTCAATTTAACAAAGGGGTAGTCTGATGCAATTACGAATAATTTAGAGTAACGTGCTTTCATAGCTCCAGTATACATAGCAACTAATGGGCCATCTTTAAACATTGAAGTATCTAAGGTAAAGACTACATCTTTATTCCTTAAAACATGCTCGAGAAGGCTTTTTTGCTTCTCATTTTTTACAACCACGATAATTCCTCTAAATTTTCAATAACCATTTTAATTAGCGGTTTATTCTTTAACCTAATTAGCGGCTTATACATTGAACCTAGTCTTTGAGAAAGTCCGCCAGCAAGGACTACGCTTTCTTGAAAAATGACCCTATAATAAATCCGTCAGCTACTTTCCAGAACTTATCTATGTTTTCAATGTTTACACCACTACCTACGATAACGGGTTTCAATACTGCTTTTTTCACTCTAAGTAATTCCTCAACATTTACTTCTACCCCTGTCCTTGGCCCGGTTACTATTAGTGTATCAGCTAAACATCTTTCTGTACAGTCTTTAGCAATTTCCTCAATGGCTCTTCTATCTAGTGAATACGCATGCTTGACATTTATATCTGCTAGTACTTTAATTTGTGCTTTTAGTCTTTCTCTTAAACCTATAAGTTCTCTTGCAATAGGGTAGATTACTCCCTCAGGTGATACAAGTACTTGACATAGATTATTAACTCTTATGAAATCGGCGCCAATATTGTATGCTATGGCAAACGCTTCTACACCTGAATTTCGGAGAATATTAATTCCTAAGTATATGTCATTAAATTTTCTTCTTACTTCGTACGCTACTATTGTAAATGCTGTTAAAGTTAATGGATTTTTAACACGGATGGTGAAGGGCTTATCACCATAGTTTTCCACAATAATTCCATCAACTCCTCCCGTGTAAAGAGCTTCTGCATCTTTTAGTGCTCTTTCCAGTACCTCTCCTAAATCCCCTTTGTAAAGAGGTGTTCCAGGAAGAGGTTTTAAATGGACAACACCTATAATGGGTTTTTCCACGTCTTTAAATAGTGACACATTATCCATGCTGATTAACCTTAATGGAATCTAAGAGAGTAATTTCTATTAAAGCTTAAAGATAGTTAACCACATAGGGTATAATGTTTTGACTGCCTATTGTGTAAGAACATATGGTAAGAAGGATTTGGAAGTTTCCGATTATCCCTTTGAGGGAAAATATGTTGCAATAGGTCCCGAATGTAGAAATAAGCTTTTCGCCTATGATGTTAAAGGACTAGCTAGAACCTATGCTGCGGTAAGCATAAACTGTGTTGAGACCTTGTATGTCAAACACTTAGAAACAGTGTTGCTAATTGTTCCCCTCCTCAATAAGATAATTAACGTTTTGAAAACCATAGAGAAGAAGGCGACAATAACGTTTGATAGTTGCCTTTTCAATATTATTTCTCAAGCACTTAGAATCTTAAACATACAGTATAGTGTTATAGGAGAACACACTTTAGAAGTTGTTTATGGCAGTAAGGAGGCTAATATAAGGATAAACATAAGCTTTGATTATAAGGAGGACATTATAACAGATAGTGTATGGAATGTTTCATGCCTAAGAAATACATCATTTAACTGCAATGTTGCAAAATACTTGGATAAAACTAGGTTACATGGAATTTTAACCGAAATAAGTGTTGATGATATTGATAATTTAGGTTTAAAATTCTTGGTAAAAGAAATGCGTAGGAAACTTGTTGTTATTTCCTTCTAGTCTTCTTAAACATTCCACGGCCAAGCCTCTTATGTGCCTCAGCAAGATGCCCTGCAGATAATGCTGCGAGAAGGCTTAGTTCTCCAGCTAAGACAGCTGCTGCCACTATTTCCGCAAACTTCTTAGCATTTGTTCCTGGCGGATTTCCTGAACCATAAACTCCCATTATCTGCAACGCCTCTCTTTGCGTAGGTAACCGTGTTCCACCACCTACTGTCCCAACTTCTAAGCTTGGTAGTGTAACTGAAATGTATAGGTCTTCACCAACTAGTTCAGCCCATGTGTATCCCATACTACTTTCAACTACTTGAGCTGCATCCTGACCTGTTGCTATGAATATCGCCGCCACGATATTAGCATAGTGTGCGTTAAAGCTTAAACTTCCTGCCCTAGCTGACCCTAAAAGATTCTTTCTTGTATTCACCTCAACGATATTCTTAGGTGTGGTTTTAAGAACTTCTTTTACTACGTCTTTTTTAATTATTGCCTCTGCAATCACTGTTTTTCCTCTACCAAATAACATATTCATTAACGAAGGCTTCTTATCTACGCATAAATTACCGCTTAAAGATAGGCATTTAAGACCGAGATTATTTTCTATGTACTTGCATACCTTATCTGTAGCTATGGTTACCATATTCATGCCCATAGCATCGCCTGTACTATAAATGAACCGTAACCATACATTGTTACCTACTATGAAGGGATCTATTCGTAGAAGCTTACCATGCCTTGTTGTGGACTCTGCTTCAGCTTTTATTTCTTCAAAGTGTTCTTTTACCCATTTAATAAGCTTAATTGCTTCTTCAATACTTGAAGTCTTAAATAAAGGAGCTCTACTCATGAAATCATTTAGGATTTTTACTTTAGCTCCACCACTTAGTGTTATTGCTTTACATCCTCTATTAATACTGGCTACCAATGCTCCTTCTGTTGTAGCCAGCGGGATATAGAATTCTCCTTTAGCATAGTCGCCAAGGATTTTAAGAGGGCCTGCTATTCCAAGAGGTACTTGTACTGCTCCTATAGGGTTTTCTATGTTTCTCCCTACAACTTTATTCCACTCTATTGTTGTAAATCCTATGTTAGCTAACTGTATGTTAAGCATTTTTTCCAGAACAAGCCTTCTTACTAGAACAGCTATATTGCTGTTCTCAAGTACTTTGTCAAGTTCATGAAGCTTTATCTCGCCGCTTAAAACTTTATTTACAATATTTTCGAGTTCTTTACTGGACATCATGGTAAATACTCTCCTCAAGCACAAATTTCTCTATACTGGTTTAAATTTAATACCATACTTTATGAGGCCTATGTTCTCATCTTCGCATATTTTTCTTAGAACAGCTTTTACCCTCATACCTATCTTAACGTTTTCCGGTTCGACATCAGTTAATTGAGCTAATATTTTAACCCCTTCTTTAAGCTTAACTATGGCGAAAACTATGGGAGCATATTCTCTATATCCTTCGAGAACAATGTATTGTATAGTATATGTTAATACTTCACCTTCCCCACTAAGTTTTCTTCTAAAAAGATTCCTATTTCCGCAATTATCGCATATGGGTCTTGGTGGGTAATGGATTTTCCCGCACTTATTGCATACTGTGGCTTCAAGTAAGTAGTGTGCTTTAATTTCTCTCCAAACTCTTGGTACAGATATTTTCATGGACACCCACGCTCACCTCTTAAGTATTATTACAGTAACTGTTGTTCCCAAACCCCCTATGCTCTGAGCTAATCCTATATCGCCTCCTACATTTACTCCGGGAAAATCCCCCCTAAGTTGCATAACAACTTCTGCAACTTGATAGACCCCAGTAGCCCCAACAGGATGGCCTCTGGCCTTAAGTCCTCCGCTAGGGTTTACTGTTGGTTTATCACCAGGCCAGAACCTGCCTTCATCCATGAGTTTCGGTGTTTTTCCTCTTTCTGAGAAACCTAAATCCTCTAAATTCATGAAGCCGAGAACTGTAAAGGCATCGTGAACTTCGGCTACGTCTATGTTTTTCGGACATACCTTGGCCGTTTCATAAGCTTTTTTCGCGGCTAAAATTGTTGCTTTAAATGATAGAATATTTTCCCTATAGGCTACATATATGTGGTCTGTAGCCATACCTAGCCCAGCTACTTCAATAGGGGTATCTGTTAGTTTTTTAGCAACCTTGTCTGAAGCCAGAATTAATGCTGCTGCACCGTCACCTATAGGGCTTGAGTCGAGAAGCCTGATAGGGTCTGCAACCATCATTGACTTCGCTACTTGCTCCTTTGTTATTTCAAATCTAAACTGGGCGTAAGGGTTCTTAACAGCATTCTTATGCATTAGAACGGGCCATATGGACATTTCATCTCTTGAAACATTATATTCATTCATGTACATTCTCATAACTAGAGCATTCAACCCAGTAAAACTTATCCCATGAAATAGTTCGTACTCTGCATCGGCTGCTTGAGCTAAAGCCTTAGAAACTATTCTCGTAGGATATTCTGTTTCTTTCTCAACACCGCCAACCATAACTATATCAAACATCCCTGAAGCAACCAGGGAATAGCCTGTATATACTGCAACGCCTCCACTACCGCAAGCAGCTTCAACTTTAAACGCGGGTATTTTACCTAAACCAGCATAGTCGGCAAGTAAAGCTCCTAAATTATCCTGTTCGCCAAGCGAACTACTCGTCATATTACCTATGACGAGTGCTTGAACAGTCTCATTACCTATTTCATCTAACGCTTTGAAGGCAGCTTCGGCAAAAAGTTCTCTCAAACCTTTATCAAAGAACCTACCTATCTTTGTTAAGCCGACGCCTACAATATATACTTTAACCATATCTTACACCACCTGCTTAAAAGCTGAATTTAGAAATTAAACCCCTGAATTTAGCATAGTATGTGTAATTAATGTAGATTTTATCCTCAATAAGCTCTTTAACCGTAGGTGCTAGGTGTACTTTTTCTTCTATGCCGTCTTCGACAATAACACTGTATGCATCTGCTCCAGCACCACTCCCAAAAGGCACCAGTAATATTCTTTGGCCAGGTTTTGCTTCTTCCAAAACCGCACATAATCCTATCAATGCTGAGGCATTGTACGTGTTACCTATCATCGGAGTTATTAGTCCTGGTAATATTTTCTCCTTAGGGAAGCCTAATTTAACACTCACTTTCAAAGGAAATCTGCCATTAGGTTGATGGAACACAGCATAGTCAAAGTCCGATGGCCTAAGTCCTAGTTTATTCATTAACCCTTTGGCTGCAGCAATTATGTGTGCAAAGTATGCTGGGTCTCCTGTGAACTGTTCGCCATGCATTGGATAGGGGGCTAATTGTCTTCTCCAGAAATCGGGGGTATCTGTTATGTAGCTGTACGAACCTTCAAAATATGCCACAGTGTTTTCTCCTCTCGGACCTAAGACGAAAGCTGCTGCACCACTTGAAGCAGTGAATTCAAGTACATCACCTGGCGAAGCTTGGGCAGTATCAGATCCTATAACTAGAGAATATTTTATCATTCCTGAAGATATTAACCCTATAGAAGCCTCTAGTGCTTCACTAGCAGCTCTACAAGCAAACTCTAGATCAGCTCCCAAAATTTTTGGTGTTATACCTAAAGCCTCAGCTATAACCGTTATTGAGGGTTTAACAGCGTAGGGTTTAGACTCTGTACCAACGTATATTGCTTCAACTTCTTCAGGGTTAATTTTAGCGCGAACTAATGCGTTTTTTGCGGCCTCCCAACCCATAGTCGTAGTGTCTTCATCTATATTTGCTACAGTTTTTTCTGAAACAATAAGACCACCATGGTATTCTGGAGGGAAACCCCAGGTTTTACCTATTTCAGAACACTTTATTCTGAACTTAGGAATACATGCGCCCCAACCAACAATACCTACATCCCTTGCAGGTCTCATACTCTCCACCGCATGTAAAACATACTAATCCTTTTTTCGACGTTAATGTTTTAAAGTCTTTCCAGCATAAGGTTATCAGCAAGTAAAGCTTAACTTACGACTAATTAAGCCAAGACCCTATAAGCTTAGCTGCAACTTTGCAGAAGTAGGTAGAATGTATTAGAGAGTCTACAATAAGCATGGTAGGTAATTGTTAGGTAGCACTTATGTGGTAATTAGTGTGTAATATATTGCTATTACTGCGATTATTATTAAAAATACTGCCAATGCTATTGCTAAGGTCTTTACTGATATCTTTTTTCTAATAACCATGCAAACGTCCTCAAGCTAGTAATTATTTAGCGTGCTTAACTTAGTTAGTGTCAAATTTAAATACTTTATGTCTATATGAATCTACATTATCTAATGTAAGGCGGTATAGTTTTCTAGACATTGTGAAAAATCTTGGATTATTCATTTAGTGATTTCTTCAAATTGTTCGGGGCAAGGGTAGTAAGAGTTATGGTAAAAAGGTTTAGGGCTTTGTACAGGCTAGGTTTCTTCTCTATACTTTTTAATAAATATATAAGAAGTTATTCCGTAAAGTCCGATAAACAGACCTATAAGATTAATGCCGTATGCTAGCATTACTAGGTAGAAGTTTTCTTCGATAATTCCAATGACCATTAAAAATGTAATCAACCACCCTCCCAGTAACATTGACGCACCTATAATTATTAGCATTTTGGGATTACTGACGAGCATATAGCCAACACTTCACATAATGGTTTCGAGATGTTTTTATCATAGGAGGTTCTTTCTTTGTACAAATATCCATTACGTAAGGGCATCTAGGTGAAAGCCTACATCCAGGAGGAGGATTAGCTAGGCTAGGGGGCTCGCCGGGCAATGTCTCTTTAAATGTGAACCTATTTTCTGGGTTAGGATCCGGTATGACTTTTATTAGATGAGTTGTATAAGGATGTTTGGGATTATTAATTACTTCTCTAGCTGGCCCTATTTCGACTATATGACCTGCATACATTACACTTATTCTATCTGAGAAATATTTTGCAGTTGAGAAGTCATGTGTAATGTAAATTACTGATACTTTATGCTTTTTCTGGAGTTCTTTAAATAGCATTAAGGTTTCAACTCTAACCGACGCATCAAGCATAGACACGGGTTCGTCAGCCACAACTAATTTAGGTTTGAGTATAAACGCTCTTGCTATAGCTACTCTTTGTAATTGACCGCCGCTGAGCATATGAGGATACTTATTAAGAAAATCCTCGGGAGGCGTAAGTTTTACCTCTTCTAGCGCCTTTATCACTCTTTCCTTTCTTTCCTCCTTAGGTACTCCATGTATTCTTAAAGGCTCTTCTAATATTGTCTTAACCGACATAAACGGAGGCATTGCGCCATAAGGGTCTTGCTGTACGATACCTGTAACTCTCCTATACCATTTAAGTGCTTTACCTTTAATATGTGCAATATCTTTACCTTCAAAATATATATAGCCACCGATGGGTTTAAGCAGTCTTAATATTCCTTTGCCAAGAGTTGTTTTACCGCAGCCGCTTTCACCAACTACACCGAAAATTTCTCCTTTCTTAACAACAAATGAAACCCCATCGACAGCTTTTACGTATCCCACTATGCTTAGAAACTTCCGTATAGGATACCATATTCTTAAATCTTTTACTTCAAGGAGGTTTTCCTTGTTAGTATTGTTGAGTGCCTTGCTTATTTTTAATCACCATGACATCTATTTTTCAGCGTAAAGCCAGCATTGAACATAACTTTCCTTACCTATCTTAATTAGTGGTGGTTCCTTCTCACATATTGGCATCGCATTTGGGCATCTAGGTCTAAATCTACAGCCTTTCGGCGGATTTATGAGGCTAGGAGGAGTACCAGGAACAAATGTTGGTATTCTTTCTTCATGTAAGCGTGGCACACTACTTAATAGAGCTTTAGAGTATGGATGTAAGGGGTCCACATATGCTTGCTCTGATGGTCCAAACTCAACTATTTTACCTGCGTACATAACAGCAACTTTATCAGCTAGCTCACTCGAAGTACCTATATCATGCGTTATAAATATGTACGTTAGTTTAAGCTCCCTTTTTAACTTTTTAAGAAGATTCATAATATTTGCTTGCGTCATAACGTCTAAAGCTGATGTGGGTTCATCGAGTATAACAATATTAGGCTTCGTTATCAGAGAAAGTGCTATTACTACTCTTTGTCTCATACCACCACTAAGCTCAAACGGATATCTATAGAGAAAATCTTCGGAAATACCGACAAGCTTCAACATTTCTCTAGCTTTTTCAACTGCAACCTCTTTAGTTGCCATCCCTCTCAATATGAGAGGTTCTATTAGGTGATCTACAACTTTAATTACAGGGTTTAAGCTGTTCATAGCTGCCTGAGAAACATAAGAAATTTTTACCCAACGAATTTTTTCATCAAACTCTCTATCACTAAGTTTCATCACGTTTATTCCATCAATAATCACTTCTCCCCGATAAAGTGATACGTTTCTTGGAAGATACCTCATTAAGGCCCTAGCTAAAGATGTCTTACCGCATCCGGACTCGCCAATTACTGCCAAAGTCTCTCCACGTAGGATACTAAACGAGACACCGTCAACAGCTTTCACATCTCCTCTTGAAGTTCTAAAATACAGGTAAAGGTTTTCCACTTCAAGGATTTTATCCATATCCTACATCTCCCTTAATTTAGGATTAAATACTCTATCAAGGGTGAAGCCCATTAAAGCAAAGCCTACAGAAATTAATACTAGACAAAGAGAAGGTGCTAAAATCCAGTGGTAACGGCCCCAGTATAGTGCACCACCTGTATAAGCTTCATCTAATATTTTACCCCAAGTAATTGCTTGCGGATCTCCAACACCTAATATTGCTAATGCTGCTTCTAAGAAAACGAACGATGGCACGGATAAGACTATGTTGGGTACTATTGTTGGAAGAACTTTTGGCACCATGTATCTCAGTATAATCCTAGCGTTACTAGCGCCATATGCTTGAGCAGCCTCAATGTATGGCATTTCTCTTACTTGCAGGAACATAGCTCTATAGGTTTTAATTCCCGGCCCAAAAGCGCTAAGAGCTACAACAACTATAAGAAGAGTCCATATGCTAAATCTGTAGAAATAAGATATCATTATTAGTAGGGGTAAGAATGGAATAATCATTACGACCTCATTTATCCTAGATATTAAATGATCAACCCAGCTACCGTACCAGGCTGCGATAGCTGCAATAATCATTTGTAGAAGAACAGTAGCAACAGATGCGAAGACTCCAAAAGAAAGAGCCAGAGGAGCACCCCATAAGATACCTATTAATAAGTCTCTTCTCTTATCATCTGTTCCTAAAAGGCCATAGACCTTACCGTAAATATTTACTTTCACATCTAAATTAGCTTTAGGATCTCCTGTTCTGGCTTTTATTTTGATCTCATATTTACCTTTGATAGGTGTAATAGTTTCCTTATCTAGGATTGTCTCATCTTCTTTTGCGAATAACGCTATTTCGCTAGATAATTGATAATTAGGTTTTTTACCAAGCTTATTTATAAGCCTTGTTTCATACCTAGAAATGAACTCAAGGTCTCCTGTCAGCCTATAGTACTGATAACTGCTTAATACTTCTCTATACACCGAAACCTCTGTTCCATCAGGTTTTATCCACGTAATTGTTATTAACATGGGCTCTGTTGTGTTAACATAGAACCATAATGCTATTTCCGAAGGAAAATCTTCGTATTCGTAGGTGAACCTCATATTTATGTTTATTAAAGTACCTACTCCACCAAACTCAATTCTTTGAACAGACTTGGTAATTCCTAACTCTGTTTTTCTAGAGTCAAGTATTATTGTTCCTTCAGGTAATTTCTTGGAGGAAAAACTATTTACCCATGCTGGAAGAGCTAATTTAGGATAATCTTCCCAATACTCTATAGAATTCCACATACGAATGGCTTTATCATAAGGTATAGTCACGATAGCATACACGGATAATATTACGAAAAACATTATCATAAATAAGCCTATGATAAACGACTTATATCTGAAAAGTGTTTTGATTAATTCTCTTAGACGTGCCGCCATATTTAACCTCCTACTCTAATTCTAGGATCAATAATTGCATATACTATGTCTAAGGCAACAACACTTATAGCCAGTAGGTACGCGTAGATGGTAATTACACCTATAATAACTGGTGCATCATTAATGCCTATGGCTTCTCTCATGAGTGTACCTAGCCCTGGCCATGAGAAAACTCTTTCCGTAACCATGGCCCCCATCCATGAAACAATCAATGTTAAAACAAACGAAGTTATTATCGGGGGGAGTGTAGGCCTAAGTATGTATCTTCTTTCAATAATCCTCGGAGGAACGCCTCTAGCTCTAGCATAGTCCACGTAGTCTTCCATTGAGAAAAGAAGAAAGAATGTTCTACGGGAGTAAGCCCCAATGGGTATGTAAGCTATAAGCCATGAAGCTAAAGGCAGCACCATATGTTTCAATACACTTAAAGCATATAAGTGAGGTTCTTCAGGTGGAGGAGCGTCGACCATGCCGCCGTAAGGTAATACTCTGAGCCAAGCAGCAAATATGAGTATTAGAAATATTCCATAAAACCAGCCTGGCATTGAAGATAGCCATGCAAACCCTACAATAGCTTTATCAAGTTTAGAACCATATTTCCTAGATGCAGCTAATCCAATAAATATCTCTACAAAGAATATGAGAACATTTGCTGTTGTAAATAGTAAAACTGTTGGCGGCAAACGTTCAAGAATTATGTCCCATATTCTCTTGGAACCTCCTCCACTGGTTATATATAAAGCCCTGCCCAAGTTAAGTGTTAGAGCATCTTGCAAATACTTAAAGCTTCTTATGATAAAGGGCTGTGTTAACCCTAGTCTCTCTAGTTCTTGTTGTATTTGGCTTTGCGCTATTCTTTCCCTCTCTTCCGCTGGTAAAGCTTTCCATGTAGGGTCATTTCTTAGCCTCGCATACACTCTGAGCTTAACTTCAGACTCCATTATCTTATCTATATGACCGCCTATATTAGCTACGATTACTGTAAGGTAAATAGCTATTATAAGGGAAATAGCTACTATTAATGTTCTTATACCTATAAATCGTATAATACGCTTAATTTCTCGAGATCTACGATATTTTAGCAATACTATGACCTCACCGCCCAGACTAGGCTATTTCAGCTAGGCAGACTCATTTATTCTCTCTTAAAACTAAGATGAGGAATATTTAATTGTTTCGCCCACAAACAGGTTTAACCTTACCATTATAGTTATTTAGTAGAGATTAAAATAGTAAAGAAAAAGCCTACTTTGCTTATAAGAAAACTACCTTCTTCTCCCTAAGAACTCCTTCGACACTTCCTATACGTGATTCAAGACCTGATATTTCGCCTCTAACAGCAGCTAATTCCTCACCTACATATCCTACGACACTCCGTATGGTAAACGCTGACTCGGCGACTGTAGGTTTACCAACAAGCTTTGATACGGCAATTACTATTAATTTGCCAGCACCTGGCGTTAATGTTGCTGTTTCTTCTTCAGATAAGCTAATCTTCCATTCCCCATCGGCTACAGGAGTTGCTTCACCTACAATTGTTCCTCCTGGATGGACGAGTATATACTTAACATATTCCATGTCAGCTACCTTGTAAGGTTCACCCTTGTGTGTTATTGTTATGGTGAATTCTGACGGTAGACCTTGCGTAACTACCTCAATATGGTATCAGGGGCTCTGAGAATATTAGCCATTTATCAGCTGTGTCGATGTGCTCTCTAAACGCTTTCAGTACTAACTGCTTAGCTACGACATCTACTTTATCTAAGTAGAATGGACCATTACCAACCCAGAAGTGTCCTTTTTCTTCATACCATTTCTTGAGGTTCTGGTATCTTTGTAGAGCCTCATCTTCACTAATGTATTTGCCAAGTACCT
>NJED01000054.1 GCA_002254745.1 Desulfurococcales archaeon ex4484_217_1 | reverse complement strand
GATTCAAGCAACTATTAAGTACTTATCTATGAAGTTTGAGGAGAGAGAAAGAGAGGAAAGAGCTAGGCTTAAGAGAGTTAAAGTTCTCCTAGCTGAAAGAGAGGAAAGAGCTAGGCTTAAGAGAGTTAAAGTTCTCCTAGCTAGAAGGCGTGGAGAATGAGTGAAAGAGAAATACTATGGGAAGAGCTGCTTAGAGAAGAGCTTTTAAGACTAGCTAATGTTCACTTGCCTTACACTAAGAAGTCTCTTAAGGAGCTTCTTTCCGAAAAATATCCTCACGTAGTTTGTAGAGATGGAACAATACACATGTTTAGACGTAAAGAACTAGAGTTTCTGAAGAACATGCTTACCGAGGACGAATGGGATAAAATACTTTTACCCATAATTATAGAGCTTAATCCAAGCTATGGTGAAGGAGCAGCTATTGTTAGAGGAGAAATGGAAGTTAAAGTAGTCTTTTTCGCTAAAAAGTATTATGACATAAGATCACTTTTTTAAATTTTAGTTAAAGGTCTTTAGGTTTTAATGAGAAAAATTTTTTAGGTACGCTTGGCCGACTTTAGCATAAAATACTAAGATAAGCATAGGTGTGTGTAGGTTATGAGGAAAGCTATGTTATTGAACATGAAAGCATTAATCATAGCAGCCATCGTCCTCTTAGCAGTAGCAGCTGCGTTTATGGCAACATTTAAGCCCACGGCAACACCATCGCCGACCACAAGTCCTAGTCCTTCACCTACTCCAGCAGTTTCCCAAATAGTTATAGGTGTTACTGACAAGGTCACTGACCTAGATCCTGCTAACGCCTACGATTTCTTCACATGGGAAGTACTTAACAACGTTATGGAGGGTTTAATGAGGTATAAGCCCGGAACAACGGAGCTTATGTACGGTATTGCAGAGTCTCATGAAGTTCAGGAGGAAGGTAAGGTATACATATTCCATTTGAAGAAGAATCTGAAATTTGCCGATGGAACACAGTGCACGGCACAGGATGTTGTTAGAAGTATTAAGAGGGTTATGAAGATACAAGGGGACCCGTCATGGCTAGTAACGGAGTTTGTTGAAGATGTTGTCGCTGTTGATGATTGCACTGTCAAGTTCGTATTGAAGAAACCTGTATCTTACTTCCTAGCATTATTAGCGACGCCGCCTTACTTCCCGGTTCATCCAAACTATAAGCCCGATGAAATAGATAGCGATCAGACAGCAGGCGGTGTAGGGCCATATAAGATTGTTAAGTGGGTTAGAGATCAGGAACTAGTACTTGAAGCTAACCCGTATTATCATGGTGAGAAACCTGAAATCCAGAGAGTCATTATAAGGTTCTTTAAAGATGCAACAACGCTGAGACTTGCTCTTGAAAGAGGAGAAATAGATATTGCATGGAGAACACTAAACCCAGCAGATATTGAAAGCCTAAAGAAGAATCCAGATATTCAGGTAATAGAAGTTCCCGGTGCAGCAATAAGATACATAGTAATTAACACTCAAATGCCTGGAACAGAAAATAAACTCGTTAGACAAGCCCTAGCAGCAGCTATTGACAGAGCAGATATTTGTGAGAGAGTATACTTAAACACATGGGAACCACTATATAGCCTCGTACCCAAGGGTATGTGGAGCCACAAAGATGTTTTCAAAGACAAATATGGTGAAGGTCCAAACCTAGAACTTGTTAAGAACCTTCTGCAGCAAGCAGGTTATAGTGAAGATAATCCATTAGAAATAGAGTTATGGTATACGCCAACACACTATGGCGATACCGAAAAAGATCTTGCAGCAGTTCTTAAGGAGCAGTTTGAAGCTACTGGAATGATTAAAGTAAATACCTGGAGTTTACACGTAAAGGAGCACTACAGTTATCACTGTATGGATGGTATCCAGACTATATAGACCCAGACGACTATACAACACCATTCCTGCATAGTGCTGCTAATAAGTGGACTGGTTCAGGATATGCTAACCCAGAAGTAGATAGTTTACTTGATGAAGCAGCTGTAAAAGAGACTATAGAGGAAAGAACACCTTATTATGAACAAGTACAGGAAATACTTGCCGAAGACGTACCAATAATACCTCTAATACAGGGTAAGCTGTTCGTTGCAGCTAAGAAGAACGTTGGCGGAATAGTATTAGATGCAACAATGCTGTTCAGATACTGGCTACTATACTGGAAGGAGTAGAGGGGATGTGAGAGGAAGCTAAAAATATTTTTAGCTTAAAACTTTTTTCCCATAACCTACTTAAAGTGATTATCCATGACCGCTCTTAGAACATACATTGTTGTTAGAACACTTATGACAATACCCATAGTATTTACTCTACTAACCATAGTGTTCATAATTTTAAGAGTTATGCCCGGAGACCCCATAACGGCAATGGTTGGTATGAAAGCTCCTCCAGAATACATTGAGAGGTTAAAGGAGGAAGCTGGGCTAAATAAGCCATACCATGTTCAGTACGTAGATTATATTCTTGGAATTATTAGAGGTGATTTTGGTAGGTCACTTATCTGGGGTAGAAGACCTGTTCTTGTTGAAATATTAGACCATTTACCTGCAACAATAGAGCTAACAATTTTCGGTTTCCTAGTAAGTATAATAATAGGTTTAACCACTGGAACTATTGCTGGCGTTAAATGTTACACTAGAGTAGACACTTCGCTAAGAATATATAGTATTGTAGCTTACGCATTGTTTATCCCATGGCTCGGAATGATGTTTCAACTCATTTTCGGAGTATATTTAAAAGTACTTCCCGTGGGTGGCAGAATAGATCCAGGATTAACTGTGGGTTGGAAACCTATAACGGGACTTTACGTTTTAGATGGTATCCTTACAGGCAGGTTTGACATAACAATGAGTGCTCTATACCATTTAATCCTACCTTCGCTTACTTTGGGTATCGTTCTTTCAGGAGCATATACTAGGCTTGTTAGAGCTAACATGATTGATGTTCTATCCCAAGACTTTATCAGGGCAGCTAGAGCAAGAGGGTTAAGCGAGTTTAAACGTTTCTGCTTGAGAGAATAAAGTATGTTGACTACACTACAATCCAGGGAACTATAGTGTTTTTCGCCATCTTCGTTTCAGTAGTTAATCTAGTAGTTGACATATTGTACGCTCTAATAGATCCTAGAATAAGGTATTGAGGTTGGAAAATGAATATAGGGTTCAAAATAATTAGAAGAACAATTATTCCGCAAATAAGAGAGTCAGGTTTAATGCTTAAACTAGGTTTAGCCATAGTTGCAACTATTATAGTTCTCGGTGTTCCTTTAGGTTTAATTTCAGGATACTATGGTAGAATTGTTGATAGAATATTCTCTATAGTCATGGATAGTATGTATGCTTTCCCAAGCCTAATTCTAGCGTTGGCCATTGCCGCTGTTTTAGGACCTAGTATGGTGAACGCCATAATAGCTATAGCTGTAGTTTACATTCCAACGTATTTCAGAATGGTTCGTGGGCAAACACTCTCAATAAAGTCACTACTTTACGTTGAAGCAGCTAAAGCTATTGGGGCTAAAGATTTAAGAATAATTATTAGACATATTCTACCTAACCTCCTACCTACGGTTATAGTTGTTTTCACAATGAACATTGCTGACGCTATTTTAACGGAGGCAGGATTAAGCTTCCTAGGTTTTAGCGTACCTCCACCAACACCCGACTGGGGTGCTGATTTAAGGGCTGGCCACGAATACCTCCTAGCTGGTTATTGGTGGTTAGTAGCTTTTCCAGGGCTAATGATTATGCTTTTAGCTACAGGTTTCGCACTTATAGGTGAGGGGTTAAATGATCTTCTAAGTCTGAGAGAGGCTGAGAAGAGATGAGTAAAACACTACTGTCCATAGGGAACCTTAAAGTATACTACTATACTAACAGAGGTGTTGTTAGAGCAGTAGACAATGTTTCCTTAACTGTAAGTAGTAGGGAAATGGTTGGCCTAGTAGGTGAAAGCGGCAGTGGAAAATCAACACTCGGATACGCTATTGTTCGACTACTACCTCCTCAGGGAAGAATAGTTGGTGGAAAAATAGTTTTAGACGGGAAAAATCTTCTTGAATTATCAGAGGCGGAAATAAGGAAGGTTAGAGGAAAGGAAGTAGGAATGGTGTTTCAAGACCCATTAACTAGTCTTGATCCATTGCAGAAAGTTGGAGATCAGCTTATTGAAACAATACTTGAACATCTAAATGTGAGTAAGAAGGAAGCATATAAGATGGCTGCTGAAGCACTTATGGAAGTGGGTTTACCTCCTGACAGGCTTAACAGTTATCCTCACCAGTTATCCGGCGGGCAGAGACAAAGGGTTATGATTGCTTTAGCTACTGCTTTAAAGCCTAAATTAATAATAGCTGATGAACCTACAACGGCTTTAGACGTTATAGTTCAAGACAGAATAATGGACTTACTTGTAAGTTTAAAGGAGGAATTGAAAACTTCAATAATACTCATAACCCATGATATTTCCCTAGCTGCTGAAAGAGCAGATAAAATAGCGGTAATGTATGCTGGACACTTATACGAATACGCGCCATCCGATGAAATAGTTTCAAAACCACTACACCCATATACTCAAGGACTTATTCAAAGCATACCTGATGTTTTCGTTAGAAAAGAGATAAAGGAAATTAAAGGAAATCCGCCTGACTTAGCTAACCCTCCTTCGGGATGTAGATTTCACCCTAGATGCCCATATGCTATAGAAAAATGTGCTAAAGAAGAACCTCCAATAGTAAATGTAGGTAAGGAGAGATACGTTAAATGCTGGCTTTACACATAGGAGATGTTTGAACATGGTAGAACTGGAAGTTAGCTCCCTGAAGAAGTATTTTCCTGTACAGAAAAGCTTCATCGAAAGATTACTTACTAGAAAAAAGCAGTTTATAAGAGCAGTTGATGGAATATCTTTTAAAATATTTAATGGTCAAGTGTTTTCACTTGTAGGAGAATCCGGCTGCGGAAAAACGACAACAGGTAGGCTTGTTGTACGCTTAGAAAAACCTGATGAAGGAAAAATAGTTTTTGAAGATAAGGACATAACTTTCGCTAAGGAGAAAGAGTTAAGGCCTTTACGTAGGAAAATGCAAATAATATTCCAAGACCCCTATGCTTCTTTGAATCCTAGAATGCGCATTGGAGACACTATTGCCGAACCGCTAATAGTTCATGGTATAGCTGACAAGAAAGAGGCTAAGGAAGAGGCTTTAAAAATGCTTGAAAACGTGGGTTTAACGCCAGCACACATGTTTTACAAACTACTTCCACACCAGCTATCTGGGGGTCAGAGACAGAGAGTAGCTATAGCTAGGGCTATGATTTTAAAACCTAAATTCATTGTAGCTGATGAGCCTGTGTCTATGATAGATGTTTCCTTAAGAACTTCTATACTTAAGCTCATCATGAAATTTAAAACACTATACAACTTGTCAATACTATTCATAACCCATGATTTAGCAGTTGCCAGACTTATTTCAGACACGATTGCCGTAATGTACCTTGGAAAAATAGTTGAAGTAGCATCTACCGAGGAACTGATAGATAATCCTATGCACCCCTATACGAAAGCACTACTCTCCTCAGTCCCTTCATTATTTAGAAGAAAGAGAGAGAAAGTAATACTTAAAGGTGAAATAGCTAATCCAATAAATCCTCCTTCAGGTTGTAGGCTTCACCCAAGATGCCCCTTTGCTAAAAGTATTTGTTCACAAGAAGAACCTAAACTAATATCATACGGTAATAATCACTACGTTGCATGTCATTTCCCGCTGCTCGGCAAGGGATAAAGTGTTTAAACTGTAAATTTCTAAACTGAATAATAAAAGAGATATTTCGAGGCTGAGAGTTTATGGTTTTTAAGGATAAAATTAGCGAGGCAATGGAAAACATAGAATATGCTATTGATTTGCTAAGAGAAGCTGAGGACGAACGTGAAGAACTAGCTAAAGACATAGAGGATGTCATAGATTTACTTGATGAAGCTTTGAGCCGTTTAGAGAAAATGAGTTAAAGCATTAACCTTTAAATAAGAGGTTTTGCGTAGGAAATCTTCACGGTAGAATGTTCGAAAAGCATAATATAAATAATGTTAGTGGTAAATCATGCAGCATAAGCGCGAAGTTGAAGACGTGATTGAGAAGAAGGTTTACGAAACATACTATACCATAGTTGAGCCTTTCAAACCTGTAAGATCAGTTAAGGGTATAGTTGAACAACTACGTGAAAAATTTAAGCTTATTGTTTCTGAAAAACTAGTTGCACTTGTCGTCTCAGCCTTCCTCACTGGTAGACCTGTGCTATTCGAGGGGCCTCCTGGAACGGGAAAAACTGAAGTAGGATATGGTATTTTAACTCTCTGGGCAGGCAAGAAAGCTTTCATACTTCCATGCAGTGAAAACTACGATGAATACAGAGTTATCGGAGACTTCCACCCATTAATGGCTATGAAAATGGGCTTTACCGAGGAAAGCTTTGTACCGAGACCGCTACTAGCAGCTTTAATACTTGATGCAGGGGTTTTAGTAGACGAAATTAGAAGAAGTAGTCTTAGAAGAGTATTTAAAGCTAAAGGTGAAGGATTTCAAGTAATTTTTACAAGTAACCCTGAAGACATTGCTCAAGGAGAATTAAGCGATGCTTTTCTAAGGAGAGTTGTTAGAATAAAATTCACATACCCTCCCGAAGAGGTTGAGAAAGAAATAGCTAAGCTTAGGCTTGGCGAAGACTTTAAAATGATTACTGAAGACAGCATATCCAAGGTCTTAGCCGTAGTTAATGAGCTAAGAAATAAAGCACTACATAAACCCGGGCCAGCAGATACTGTAGCATGGACTCAAATGGCTACTGGCTTAGCTAAATTGAGAGGAAAAAAGAAAGCTGACTTAAAGGATTTCTATGATGCAGCATTTTCTGTGCTTCTCAAAAGAAGTGAAGATGAAGACCTAGTATACAGTATTGTTGAAAAGTATTTTAAGAGGTAACTTTAACTAATGAAAGCAACGTCTAGAAATGAATTGGTGATCATTGAAGAAGAATTATTGAATTTTCTTACTAGTTTATGTAATGAATTAAGAGGTAAAGGAATTCCTCTAAGCATTAGCGAAATAGAAAGTGCTATTAGAGTGTTGAGAAATTACTGCTCTTTAAGAGGCTATATTAGAGAAAATGGAACATATACTCTTCCAGTAATAGAATTTAAGGAAGTACTAAAATCTGTTCTAGCTAAGAGGGCGCATTTCGAGAAAATATTCGAAGAAACTTTTAACAACTTTATTTTAAGAAAAAGTGCTTTAAAATACAAGATAATGAAAGACATTGAATCACATCTTAGAGAACTCAAAATCCACTATGGAGACAAAATCCCTATATCCAAAATGAAATACCTAATTAGAAACCCCAATAGAAAACAAGCATTCTGTACGCTTCGGAAATTAGGTATCATAAGGAAGGATAGTAGAAGAGGAATATATGAAGTACTAAGTAGGGATAAAGTTAGGTCTATAGCTTTAAAATGCATAGAATATAATTTCAAAGATTTAAATAAAATAGCAAACTACGTCATGCTTAAGAATATACAAAAATGCTCTCTTAGAGCATTAAAGGATGAAAAAGAGTTTTACCTGGATTCTATCGAAGACATTATTCAAAGCAAGCTAAATTTAGAACTTTTGCCTACGGCTAAGCTTCTTGAACTTTCATATTATGCTTCCGAGAAAAACAAAAGATACATATCTAAATATTTAACCCAGACACTTGCCCATAGGATCTCAGAAACACCTATGGAAGTTAGGAAACTCGATGAGAATAAGCTTGTAAGCCTATTGAAAGAACACGGATTCCTAAGCTCGCGTATACTGTCTTCAGTACTTAACTATAATCCCAGAGCTGTTGACTCCTTAATCAAGGACCATAAAGACAGAGACGTGGTCATAAACTCTTTACCCTTAATTAAACTTGAATCTCAAAGATACATTGTTAGTAAACTATTTAGGTTCAAGCTAAGTAAAGACGAGATTCTTAGAATAATTTCTAATATTAATCCTAGAGCCTTGAGCGTCCTTGAAAAGGCAAAATATGTAAGCTTGAATCCTAACGAGCAATTACTTATTAAAGCTGCTGCTAAACTAGCAAAAGCATTTGAATACTATAGAAGAGCGTTTTTAGAGGACAACGTAGGGTACTACGATATGGCTAATAGTGTTCTTGAAGAATATGATGAACTAATGAGACAATACTCATTAACTTCGAAACAGGTAAGTAAATCGAAGTTAGAGAAAACTCTACTAAACAAAATTGATCTCCTAAATACATTATTAGCTTCAGCTTCTGCCAAAGAAACTAGTGCCTTACCTCTTATTGTAAAAATTTATGGAGCAAGCTTCTACACATTACGTTTGCTTAAAGAAATTTACGAAACAACTATAGATACTAGAACTAAAAGAAATTTGCTACACTTAGCTTCCATTATTGTTCAAAGGTTAAAAACAAGGTATAGATCATATGCTTTACTGTCGAAACGTAAAAAGACCAAAAGGAAAACAACGAGCATCATCATTAGAGACAGTATATACAATGTTTTAAGGTTTGAGGAACAACCCGTAGTTTATCACACTAGGAAAAAAGACATCAAAGTCGTACTGCTAGTCGACGTTAGCGGTAGTATGAGAGAATTTGCTGAACATGCCATTTTAATAGCTTCTACCTTCGCGAAAAGCATAAGCGATCTCATAGTTTTCAGAGAGAATGTTATCCACGTACCGAGAAGCACTTTAAGAAATCCTGTCTCTTTAGTAGAATTTCTCTTTAACCTTAAATTTGAGGGATGGACTAATATTGCACTAGCTCTTTCCGAGGTTTCTAGGAGAAGAGGTAGAAAGATAGTTGTTATGATTTCCGACCTTAAGCAGACAGTTAAAGGTTATGATCCACTAAGTGAAGCAAGGAAAGCTATTAGGGGGAGTGTTGAGTTCATAGTTTTAACGCCACCAATACATGACGAGATGTTTGCTAATAGCTTGAAAACTCTTGGCGCAAAAGTGTACGTTGTACGAGGCATAGACGATTTTGTAAAGAAGTTAGCCTACATATTCAGGGGTATTTAAAGGTAATAGCGTAATAGTTTATATAGTTTTATCTAATTGTTTATTAATACTCAAGTAGCTTAAGGTATGGTGCTATGTATCTTCAAAGACACTGGATTAGGTTTTATAGTGTAGGACATTTTCTCGAATCACTTGGTTGGGGACTGTACTATGCAATATCGAGAATTTACATTAAGGAATTTCTAGGAGGAACATATACTGACGTTCTGCTCTTAAGTGCTGCAGAATATGCTCCTGCCTTGTCGTCTGCTTTTTGAGGTATGTTAGCTGATAGGTTTGGAAGGAAAAAGTTTATTCTCCTAGGCTTATTTTCAGCTCCCTCTCTAAGTTTATTCTCCTAGGCTTATTTTCAGCTCCCTCTCTTGCTCTTGTAGGGTTCGCCTCTTTATATGCTTGTATATGTTTTGTCATCGGCTCATCCTTTTCCCCTACTGTCGCACTGTCGCTCTGGCTTCATCGGTCATTGCGGGGGCTTTCACCGCCGACCCCGGGGCGACGGCACATCTACATACAACATCTTTCCAGCAGAAATATAAGCATAACGCATCATGGAGAACACATAAAAACATATACAATCATATAAACTCTGCTACGGCTTCATATACGGGTTTGGCAATGTTAGTTTGGTAACGTTAACTGCAGGCCTTTTCTTAGCATTATCGTATATCGTTTTTTTCTTAGCATTTCCTAGAAAATATGATGTTGCACGCGGGGACGGTGTTAGCGATTTCAAGGGAATAAGGAACCTACCTAGAACTATGCTTCCTTTTCTCTTAGCTGCAGGTGTAAGTTACTTTGGAGTTTCATGGGCCTTCAACGTACTCTCTATAAAACTCTATGTTGAACTCGGTAGAAACGAAGTACTTTACGGCATATTCTACGGAGGTTTAACATCGTTAATAGCAGCTATAGTAAGACCTTATGTTGGAAAGCTAAGCGACCAAATTGGAAGCCTGAAACTTTACAGAATAGCTTTAATCTCTTACTCAGTATTAGTTACAGCTCTTGCTTTGAGTAGGGGTTTTATGACAGCTATTTTATGGCTTATACCTGTTTATCCGTTCTATGACATATCGCTAGTATCAACCGTTTCTAGGCTTGCTCCTAACCATTTGAAAGCGTCAGCTTTAGGGTCAATGTACACTGTCATTAGCTTTTCAGGCACTTTAGTGTTTATTGCTGGTCCTTTAACAGATATTTTGGGTTCACAAAACTCTGTTATATGTGCTTCACTACTTCAGTTCATCGCGCTAATCATGCTTTTCTCCAAGATCCTAAAGGCCTAGGACTTCATGGA
>NJED01000006.1 GCA_002254745.1 Desulfurococcales archaeon ex4484_217_1 | reverse complement strand
GCACGGCGCCCCTGCGAGGCCTTTCGGACCTCACGGGGGTAGCCGCGGAGACAGCTTAGCTTCCGGGTTCGATACGAGTCCGGGCGTTGCCTGCCTCCTATGGCCGGCGGGCCGCATTTTAGTGTTCTGTTTTCTGTGTATTTAAGGTTTAGGGAGGGGGTTATTTCTTTGGGACTTTAACATCGTATATTCTGTGGATTCGTATTATTGTTTTACATTTTGGACATTCTTTTTCAGGTTTTAGTACATAGTCTCCTACTTGGAAATCTCTTTCTTCAGTATACCCGCACTTACTGCATTTTATTAGTGTTCTTGTTTTGTACTGTTCCTTCTTTGCTTTCCTCCTTTCAATTATTGTTCTTATAAGAGACGTTATTAGGAATAGGAGAAGCATGAGGAGAAGGAGCGTGTAGAACTCTGAGAATTGCATAGACGGATCACCTTTTTACTGAGCTATTCCTATAGTGTTTCCAACACCTACGACGATCACTACGTCTCCTTCCTTTGTTCTTTCCTCTAAAGCCTTATCTATTTTCTCTATTACCTTCTCTACAGCATCACTAATCTCCTTTCTCATAGGTGTTAATGCTTCCTCAAGGGATTCTTTAATGATTATTGAGTCTAATGGAATATTATGCTCCATAGCTACGCTTTCTATCTTAAACTTTTCGGGACCTGGATCGCCTATAGCAGCACCAACTCCCTCAATAACTTCACCTGTTTTTTCACCCTCTAGTTTCAACGCCGCATCTATCATTATTATCCTTGAAACCTTGCCCTTAAGCTCTTCAACAATTTTCTTAACTGCTTCACCTGGTTTACCTACTGTTCCTCCTGGTCCCTTAGCTTTAATCACGTAAAGTTTTCTATTTTTCCTTTCAACAACACCCACAATAGTATCTTCGACAACTCCCCTCTTTACAGCACTGCTTCCAGAATTCATTAGTGTTGCAGCAACCAATGGGCCTATACCATCGCCTATCGGTTTGCCATCTTTAAATGCATCCAGCGCTTTATGGTATGTTTCTGCTAATTTAACTATTTGAGGCATTTCAAGCTCAAGCTGCATTATGAGAACCCAGTTGTTTGTTTTCTCTCCAAGCACTAGGTAGTGTCTTACGAGACGATATATTGTATCCAGGGCTCTAGCAGCCTCAATCATTACTTCAAGATTTGCTCTAGTAAATTCACCTAAATTTGGAAGAACCTGTTTTAAACCAAGCTTAAACCTTCTCTGCCTAATGTTGAGCAGGTGTTCAAGCCTCCTCATAAGGTTTGTAGGCTCGTCTTTAACGGGATCTATTATGAAGAATTGAAGGTATGTATTGAGGAATTTTTCAGGATCCCCCTTAATCCCCCCTTTCTTCAACAAGTCCAATACTTTCTTCCTAGCGTCTTTGGCAAGTCTCTCTATTCTTACTAGGCGTATTTTGATGTTCCTAATCCATAACATCATTTGCATTCTCTGATTTAAACCTGTGAAAATGAGTAGCATGAATATCAGAAATATTAAAGTGTTTAATAGCGCTATCCAGCTAGTATCTTGCCCTGATATGGGGAATATCGTCCTAACAGCACCCCGCTTTGCGTTTAACTGCCTATAACATTTCTCGCATAGTGGAAATTAAATTTTCATGAAACTACAAGGTAGTTACAACTACTTCCTTTTCAAGAACCAAAACAGTATGCTCAAATTGAGATACAGGGTTAGCTGACGCTTCCACCAAGACAGGATAATAGTTTAGTATCTTACTTTTAACCAGGTTTTTCAATGTTTTAACGAGTTCGACTCTACTGTGAACTATGTTTCTTAGCCACCTCTCAGCAAAGGGTAGCCCATTGTATTTCTTCTTAACTTCTTCAATAATCCTTCTTGCTAAATCAGCTTTAACTTTACCTTCTCTTCTTAAACTGTAAATGTAAACTTCTTTACCTTCGACAACATATCCTACGCCACTTGTTCCGAAAGGTTCAATAGCATATACGCTATTAGGCTTTATCCTACTCAAACTGAAAAAATCCTTCACGTTAGGTATAGAAACCCCGGAGTGCAGGTTATAACGTTCAATAGAGTGACCGCTTAAGTTCTTAATAGGTTTATAGCCGTAAGCCTTTATTGTAGATTCTATGATTTCACCTATTTTCGAAACCCTTATTCCAGGCCTTACTACCTCTAGAGCTCTCTCCAGAGCTGTTTCAACAGCTATGTTTAGTTCATCATACTTCGGGTCGAAAGCTAACGTAACCGCTGTGTCGGCAATGTACCCGTCTACATGTACTCCAAGATCTACTTTAACTAACGATCTATCAGGTATTGTTGATGGATCACTTATATATGCTGTATAGTGTGCAGCTACTTCATTCACTGAAATATTACATGGAAACGCTGGTAGTCCGCCTTCTTCAACTATTTTTCTTTCCACATTTTCACATATGTCGTAAATTCTTGCTCCAGGCTTCACTATTTTCATAGCGTATTTTTTAACTCTTGAAGCTATTCTCCCTGCCCTCAAATACTTGTCGATAGTTTCATCAGTTAACAATGTTTTCAAACCCAAGGCAGACTTTTAGTCCAGGCAATAATAAAACTTTATTTTAAACAAAACATTTCTAATTTCTAGGTGGTCCTATGGGTTACTTGAAGTGGTTAGGCCATGCAACTTTCGAAATTGAGATTGACGGTGTTAAAGTGTTTCTTGACCCATGGATAGAAAACCCCCTGTCTCCCATTAGGCTTGAGAACGTAGATAGAGCTGATCTGGTGCTTGTAACCCATGACCACAGCGACCACTTAGGCAACGCCGTAGACATAGCTAAGAAAACAGGAGCGAAAATAGTTGCTATTTTCGATATTTGCGAGGAAATTAAAAACAAACACCCTGAAATAGACTGTGTAGATTTAAACATAGGTAGTTTAGTGGAAATTAAAGGATTGAAAATAGGCTTAACCCTAGCATTTCACAGTAGCCTACACGGTCACCCGGTAGGATTTATCGTTAAGGGTGGGGAAACCACAATATATCACGCAGGTGACACAAGTCTTTTCAAAGATATGGAGCTAATAGGGGAACTTTACAGACCCGAAATAGCTCTCCTACCTATAGGTGGATGGTACACTATGGGACCTTATGAAGCAGCGTATGCTGTGAAGCTTATAAAGCCTAAAGTCGCTATTCCAATGCACTACTATACGTTCCCTGTAATTAAAGGAAGTCCTGAAGAGTTTAAGAAGCATGTAGAAGAATTATATCCAGCAACGAGAGTAGTTATTTTGAAACCCGGGGAAAAGTTTGAGTTCTAATGGAAAACTTTTTAAGCTCCATTCAATACCTTTTTCAACGGTGATCTCTATTTTCAACAAGACCTAAGGTAGCTGTCGTAGCTGGAACGTTCGATCATTTACATAGTGGGCATAAGCTAATGATTTCTAAAGCGTTTGAAGTTGCAGACCATGTTATAATCGGTGTTATGAAAGATAATGCTTTAGAGAAATTACATAAAATATGTAGGGAAAATATTGAACCCTATGAGAGGAGAGTTAAGAAACTGCTAACTTACATAAGTGAATTGTTAAATATTTACACTAAAAAGACGTTTAAAATAGTTAGTATAAGTGGTCCTTATGACATAGTTTTAGAGGAAAACAACGTAGATTACATTATTGTAAGCGATGAAACACTACCTAGAGCGGTCATGATTAACATCTTAAGAAGGCAAAGGAAAATGAAAGAAATAAAGGTGATCATAGTGCCGATAGTGAGGGATAACCAAGGGAGACCTATTTCATCTCATAGATTTAGAATAGGGGAAATTCAATAATATCATACTTGCAGGTGGGATTCTATGTTAACTGCAAATGAGAGAAAAGTTTTAGAGGCTTTAAAAAATCTTAAGAGAGCGCGTTTAGAGGTTATAGAAGATAACACGAGTATCCCAAGATCCACCTTAATGTCTGTTATCGAGAGCTTAAAATCAAAGAAAGCAATTATAGTACATATCAATAAGGTAGAGTTTATAGAACCTACAGATGAAGGATCTAAAAGGGCTATTGAAGGTTTACCTGAAAGAGTTATTGTTGAAAAAGTCTATAGAGCAGGAGGTAGGGTTAAACTAGAAAAAATAAAAGATCTTGCAGGGCTTAGTGAAAAAGAAATAGCAATAGGACTTGGTTGGATAAGAAGAAAGAAATGGGGAAAGATAGTTTCAAGAACGCTAAAGTCACGCATACTAACACGTGAAGGCAAGGTTAAGGAAGTTACGATAAGAGAGACAGAGCTAATAGTGGACAGTATTCCTTCTAAAACGGTAACTGAAGAAACTTTAGAGAAAATAGTGAAAGTAGGTTCTTTAAGGCTAGATACTCTTACAAACGCCGAACATAATGCTGTCTCTGAACTTCTCTCTAGAAATCTTGTTAGAAAAAAGGTTTACGAAGAAGTTGAAGTAGAAATAACATCTGAAGGTTTAAAGCTACTTTTAGAGGAGAAAGAGTACATTACTGCAATAACCCACGACATCATTAAGAAAAAGGAATGGCTGATAAAAGAAATTAAACCGTACAATATTAAAGCTATGCCCCCCAGGCTCTATCCTGGAAAGAAACATTTCTACTTAGAATTTATAGATATGATAAGAGAAATTCTATTGTCCATGGGGTTTGAGGAAGCTGAAGGACCAATAATTGAGGTTGAGCTCTGGAACTTCGATGTTCTATTCCAGCCACAAGATCACCCAGCAAGAGAAATTCATGATACTTTCAGACTTAAATTCCCAAATAGGATGAAAGTTGATGAGAACATAGCCTTAAAAGTTAAAGAAGTTCATGAACGCGGCGGTAAAGCTGGTTCTAGAGGTTGGAGATATAAGTGGAGCATAGATGTAGCTGAAAGGCTTATTTTACGAACGCAAACAACAAGTGTT
Organism: Desulfurococcales archaeon ex4484_217_1; assembly: GCA_002254745.1. Lineage (GTDB taxonomy): Archaea > Thermoproteota > Thermoprotei_A > EX4484-217-1 > EX4484-217-1 > EX4484-217-1. The sequence continues at coordinate 14,057 of NJED01000006.1, read as the reverse complement.
TCTGTAAGGTTTCTGGCTAAGAGAAAAGAGCCGCCAATAAAAATGTTCACTATAGGGAAAGTATATAGACCAGACACAATAGATGCTAAGCATTTACCTGAATTCCACCAATTAGATGGAATAATTATGGATAAGGAACTTAACTTTAGAAATCTTCTTGGAATACTCCAAGAATTCTTTAGAAAACTCGGTATAGAGAAAGTTAAGTTCAAACCCTCATACTTTCCTTTCACCGAACCATCGGTTGAAGGCTATATATGGCATCCTAGAGTAGGGTGGGTAGAGACTTTCGGCGCCGGAATGTTTAGACCCGAAGTGTTAGAAGTACTTGATGTTAAATATCCAACAGCAGCATGGGGTATAGGAGTGGATAGAGTAGCAATGATAATTATGGGTATTGACGATATTCGTGATCTGTATTCTCAAAGCATAAGCTATCTAAGGAACAGGAGAGTCCTATGGGGGTAGTTATACATGCCCGTAACTACTATTAAAAAGAAGAGACTTATTAAACTGCTTGGAAAAGATATTGGCGATGAAGAACTCGTAGAATTATTATCTAACATTAAAGTTGAAGCTGAAATATTAGACGAAGAAAACATGCAAATTGAAGTAACACCAGATAGATTAGATTTACTGATTAGTGAAGGTATTGCAAGGGAACTTAAGGGAGTACTAGGTCTAGAAAAAGGATTTCCCAAGTATAAGATAAGAAAAACAAATATCAAACTAATTTTAGATGGCGAGATCAAGTTCATAAGACCTTATATTGCTGTAGCCGCGATTTACGGATACTATATTGATAAGTACACTCTCGAAGAGCTTTTGCAGTTTCAGGAAAAATTAAATATTAGCATGGGTAGAGATAGAAGAAAAATAGCTATAGGATTTTATGATCTGGATAAACTGAACTCAAACATCATCCTTTATAGAGCTGAGGAACCTGCGAAAATAAAGTACACCCCGCTTGGTTATGATAGAGAGTTAACAGCAGATGAAATTTTGGAACTTACCGATAAAGGTAGAAAATATGCTCATTTGGTAAGATGTTTCAGTAAATATCCGCACCTAGTAACGGATAAGAACCAAACTCTTTCGATGCCTCCAATACTTAATAGTGAAGACACGAAGGTAGAGGAGAGTACAAGAAACTTATTTATTGACATAACAGGTACTGACAAGTACACTGTAGAAAAAACTTTGGACCTGATAGCTACAACACTTGCCGAGAATGCTGAGTATATAGGGTTAATAAGCATGGTTGATGGAAATGAAGTGTATTGCACCCCTAAACTAGAACCCATAATAACTGAGGTTGGTCTTGAATATATTAGAAACAATCTCGGTATGCAGAATTTAACACAAGAAAATATCATAAGCCTTCTCGAGTCTCTAAGACATAAAGTTGAAATAGTTAACGACCAAGCGTTGAAGGTAATTAGTCCACCATATAGATACGATATTTTGCACCCTATAGATATCGTAGAGGACGTTGCCATAGCTATAGGCTACGAGAACCTTAAACCTGAAGTCCCTAGAATATTCACTATAGGTAAAGAACTTAAGAAAACAAAGTATTTGAGGAAACTACGAGAAATCATGATTGGCTTAGGTTTTCAAGAGATCCTAACATTTACTCTATCTTCAAGCAGTATGTTGGAGGGAATGCTTGGACTAGAAAGGATAAAGCATGTTGAAATATTAAACCCTATCTCACCACTATACGATACTATACGGACAAGCATTATACCTAATATCATCATGTTTTTGAAAGCTAATCAGCACGAGGATCATCCAGTGAAAGTTTTTGAAGTAGGGGACACTGTAGTAGTTGTTAAAGGTAAGCCACAGACTAGGACGAAACTTGCTGCAGGTGTGCTATCATACAAAGTAGGGTTCGAAGACATTCAAGCAGTGCTTTACTCTTTAGCTGATAATCTTGGTTTGAACATGAAACTTGAAGAGGTAAAAACAGCCCCCAAGCTCTTCATAAAGGGAAGAACAGCTAAAATAATCGTAGAAGGAGAAGAAAGAGGCATAATAGGGGAGCTCAACCCCCGATTCCTCCTAGAGGAAATAGGTATCGAATACCCCATTGCCCTATTTGAAGTAGATGTAACTGACCTTTGGGAAAAACATTAAACAGCTAGTTAATATCTAGTTTAAAGAGGGCCGCCGAACCTGTGACCAACCCCTCCTCGCCAGAGAAGAGCCTACGGAGACGGCTTTAGGCCGACTATGAAGTTAGGTGTTAGCTGGCGAGGACAGCGGGTTCGGCGGCCCCTGTTAGCTAGGTGTTAATTCCATGAATGTAGAGACAAGGCTACATATGATAACTAAGGATGTAGTCGAAGTAGTTACGGTAAAAGAACTGAAAACTAAACTTGAATCCGGTGAGAAACTGAAGGCATATTTAGGTTTTGAACCTAGTGGTTTATTTCACATAGGCTGGATTATCTGGGCTAAGAAGCTTCAGGATTTCTTAAATGCTGGCATTGAAACCATTCTCTTAGAGGCAACATGGCATGCATGGATCAATGATAAGCTGGGAGGTAATTTAGATAATATAAGGAAATGTGCTAAATATGTGGAGCACTCGTTAAAAGCGTTAGGGGTTAGTGTTAGTAAACTACGTATTATTGACGCAGAAGATCTCGTTAAAAATAAGGAATATTGGGAATTAGTGTTAAGGATAGCGAAAAACGCAACTCTGGCAAGAGTGAAGAGAGCACTGACAATTATGGGTAGAAGGGAAAGTGAAGCAGAATTGGACTTTTCAAAGCTCATATATCCTCCAATGCAAGTTGCTGACATGTTCTACTTAGATGTTGATATAGCCTTAGGGGGTATGGATCAAAGAAAAGCACACATGCTTGCTAGAGATGTCGCTGAAAAACTCAAACTAAAAAAGCCGATAGCTATCCATACGCCTTTACTAACTGGTCTTCAAGGAGCTCAAAGAATGGAAGTTCTTAGCCGAGAGGAGTTAATGTTAAGCACTAAAATGAGCAAATCGAAGCCAGAATCAACAATATTAATTCATGATTCACCAGAAGATGTAAGGAAGAAAATAAGAAAAGCATTCTGCCCCCCTAAAATCGTAGAATATAACCCGGTAATTGAAATAGCAAGGTACATTTTGTTCAAGCAACCTAACTTCTCATTAATAATCAAAAGACCAGAAAAATATGGTGGAACATTAGAAGTGCAAAGCTTTAATGAATTAGAAAAGTTATATAGGGAGGGGAAAATACATCCACTAGACCTAAAAAATGCTGTAGCGGATGCATTAATAGAGTATTTGGAACCAGTAAGATCATATTTCATGAGAAACATTGGGGCTAAGAGGCTGCTTGAAGATATGCTTAAAATGACCATTACAAGGTGAGTAGTGCTTGAAATACTTAATTAAAGCAAAAATCGAAGTTGAAGGCATCGTTGAAAAACCTGATGTAATTGGAGCAATATTTGGACAGACTGAAGGATTATTAGGCGAAGACTATGATTTAAGAGAGCTTCAAGACAGGGGAAGAATAGGAAGAATACAAGTTGAATTAAAGACTATAGGTTCGAGAAGCATAGGCGAAATAGTTATTCCTTCAAACCTTGACAGGGTGGAAACAGCACTACTTGCTGCTCTTCTAGAAGTGGTAGATAGAGTAGGACCATACCCAGCAAAAGTTAGGATAGAAGAAATATTAGATTTAAGAATGGAGAAGATAAGGAAGGTTGTAGAAAGAGCCAAAGAAATTTTACAGAAAATGATTCAAGAAAGGAGAATAGATGTTAAGGAAATAGTGAATAACGTCATTAGGGATGTTAGAAGCGCGGAAATAATAAAGTATGGTCCTGAAGGTCTTCCCGCAGGGCCGGATGTTGATAAAGCAGATACCATAATTTTAGTTGAAGGAAGAGCTGATGTAATTAACATGTTAAAGCATGGATATAGGAATGTAATAGCAATAGAAGGAGCAGGAACAAAAATACCGGAAACCATAATTAAACTTAGTAAAGAAAAAACAACAATAGCCTTCTTAGATGGAGATAGAGGCGGAGACCTCATACTCAAAGAGCTAATAAAGTTCGTAGATCTAGACTATATAGTAAGAGCTCCGTCGGGAAAGGAAGTTGAGGAACTTACGGGGAAGGAAATAGTAAAAGCTCTTAAAAATGCTGTCCCAGTAGAACAGTACTTAAGCAGTGAAAAAGAAAAAAGATTGGCAAAGGAAATTTCGAGAGAGGAAAGAACAGTAACAAAAAAGGTAGAAGAAAGAAGAAGAGAAGAACTTATCATACCACATAACGTTCTCGAAGACATAAAGAGTCTTCAAGGAACATTGAAGGCGAGAATATATGATAGAGAATGGAAGCTTATTGAGGAGTTTCCGGTAAGAGAGCTCGTAGAAAACCTAAGTAAATCCGCTAAAGAAATTTACGCGATTATATTTGATGGTGTTGTGACTCAAAGACTTGTAGACATTGCTGCATCTAAGAACGTAAGGTACGTCATAGGGGCTAGAATAGGAGGAATAATGAAAAGACCACTTGCAGTGAAAATTTACTCATTTAATGAAGTATTTAAATAATCCTTTTCTCTCAATTTTCTCTTCCACTTTTTCCTCAAACTTCTCAATAAATGCTAAGATTCTATTCGCACCTATAATTCCTGATGCAGCAAAATCATGGCCATCAGCGAAACCTCCTACTTCTTCTGCAGCTTCGGTCATGATCTTACCTAATCCCGGCATGGTTCCTTTTCTAACCTTCTCATCTAACGCTGGCGGGGTTCTCCCTGAAACCTTAACGAAATCTCCTTCAAGCTTACCTAGTCCAGGTATATTAGGGTTCATTTTCATAAACCCCAACAGATATTTTTCTTGATCAACAATTCTCCTATACTTTAACTGCGAGGTAAAGAGGCCTATACTTTTTACTCCGATATTGTAAAATAAATCACCTATATCAAACCATTGAACATATTTCCCCATACTTAGTCCATGAGCATATACTTTATCGTAAGCTTTCTTGAATAGTTCACTTTTTAGAGCCTTCATTCTATCATGGAATTTCAGAATATCTTCACTAAATCCTTCAATACAGCTTCTTACAGCTTTTTCCGGCCCACCATTATAATACCCTATGCTAGCCATGGTTGAAAGCATTGATGAAAGCGCTGTGTGGGGTTTTCTTAGACCATGGAAGTCTACGTAGTACCTAACAGTTTTCCTTGATCTCAATACTCTTACTTTATTTACATACTCAGCGTCACGTTCTCCTGTCAATCCGTAAAGCTCAGGATTAATATGTATGACGTTCTCGCTTGTGATTCTTTTAGGGTCATGATGGTCGATTATAATTACTTTTTCGTTCTTAATTTCTCTAATTACCTTGTCTACATGAGGAGATCCTAGGTCCACATATAGAACAACGTCATTTTCTGCTTGTTCAGAGTGTATAGCCTTTATTGCTTGTGGAAAGAGTTTTTCAAGGCAGATTTTTCTCCTTATGTTTACTCTTAGTTTGTTTAAGCCAAGCATTGCTAAAGCAGCCGAGCATACGCCATCGGCATCATCATGGTATACTAGTGTTACCATATTCGCTTTTTTCAATATCTCTTTTGCTTTAGCGACTTCAGGACGCATAGCTTCAGGGATTAACCTCATTCTTATCCTCCGAAGAATTCGAAAAGGGTCTTTTGTGCTTTAACGGTAACGGCTTTTAACTCTTTCTCTGAGATTCCGAAATACTCTAACACTCTAACAGCTGCAGGTATTACTTGTCTGTCTATGTAGTAATTTACATCTATATCATCTATCTTAGTCATGAAGTAAGGTAGCGCCCTATCTGAGAGCCTTCCAGTGCCTTTGACTATTACATAACCTATTTTACTTCCTACAGTGACCTTGCCTCCCCGCTCAACGATCTTTCTGGCTGCCGCAACATGAGGCGCTTCCACAGCGTATTCATCAAGCCGTTTACTAATCGTTTTCCATATTACTAATTTGCTTATCGGTATTTTCTTTTCTCTTAAATCACCAATTATTTTCCTCACGTATTCTACAGCTTTATCTGTACTTCCTTCCTTAAGAATGATCTCCATAACTGCTTCTTGTACTTCCTTGGCTAGTTCGGACCAATCTCCTCTAATTGCTTCAAAACCTACTATGTCTATTCTCCCATCAGGTAGTAGTCCAACATACCTCTTTTTTGCTTCCGTAAAGAATACTCTCTTGTATACTTTATCTATCTTAATTTCGAAACCTAGTTCATTCTTTATTCTCTCAATAAGCTTCTCAACTTTCTCCTTATCATACTTAACAAATATGCTGTCTGTGTCTCCGTAAATTATTTCTAGACCTAATTCCTTAGCTATGTTCATGGCCTTCCTAATGGTCTGCCTACCCCATGCTGTAATTGCTTCTGCTGCTTGCTTACAATACCACCGTGCCCCAACCCACCCTTGATAACCGTACATCGCATTTGCTAGTATTTTAAGAGCTTTTTGCCTCTCGTTGAGGATACGGTATTCAACACTGTCTGTAGGGTATTTTTTCATTTCCTCTCTTACTTTACGTCTTAAACTTAGTAGCATTTCAAGCACTTTCTTGAAGAAACCTGGAGGTTCTTTCCTAAATCTATGCCCTATTTCCGGTGCTACCCATACTTCTTCAGGATCTACTTCTTCGGTATGAGGAACATAGGTATCAGGTGAAATATTGTACTTTATCATTATGTTGGGGTACATTGCTGAGAAATCTAGAACAGCTATGTTATCATGAACACCCTTTTTAGGTTCGAGAACTATTGCCCCTTTATATGGTTCATATGGTCTTTCAACTTTACTAGGTATTAGCTCATTTGCCCTATATGCTTCCCTCATAAGAAACCATTCGACTCTGAAACCGACAGAGGCAGCACCTACTTGGTCTAGGGGGAGACCAGTGATGCTTGACAACTGTATTGCGAATGGGAGAAACTTTTCTCCTAAACCATAAGTTGAAACAACATCGTCTGCTGCGTACTTTAAGAAAACTTTCCTTTTCTCAAGTTCATCCCAGTACTTAGGCATTTCCCACCAGTTAATCATAGTCCTTTTCTCCTTAGGCATGACACCTAAGTAGTCTGCAACATTTTCTAGGGTTTTCACCTTAACCTCGGTTATTTCCTCGGCAAAGTCGTAGAGGTCTATATTAGCCCTACCCATAACCGAAATATGCCCATAAACACTCGGATTGGGTTCGCCGCTAAACCTACTAATAGCTATCTTAACTCCAACCCTTTTTCCTCTATTAATTAAATATGGCCAATCAAATCTATTATTGTTATACCCCATTATAATGTCAGGATCGTATTCTTGAACGTATTTAACAAACTTCATCAGAACTGTTTTATCGTTTTTATCTGTAGCGGTGAATTGTATAAGTTCTCCTTTATCATTATACACTGAAATTATAATTACAGGGTCTCTTTCGGGACTTGGTGCTCCATGAGGATTATAGCATTCAATATCGAAGGCTATTTTTCTAAGATTGGGTTCCTTAACTAACCCTATAGGTTTAATGTACCCTTTAAGTTCATATACCCTGTCTACTTTAAGATTCGGTCTTTTTAATAGTAGCTCCTCGACTTCTGCTTCATGCCAAGCAGATGGATGTAACTGATGATCTATAAGATATCTCATTGAGAAACGTATGTCAGCTTCCAGTACTTCTTTGACTTCAGGCATTTTCCTTATTTCTTCCCTGTATTTAGGAACTTGATCGGGTATTACAGTTTTAACCTTAAGTACTTTGACAGGTTTACCGAAATATTTCTTTTCAACCATTTCAACAGCTGTTATTGGCGATCTTGCTGAAGAAAGCATTTTGATTTTAGCGATTAACCTGTTCACATTAACGCCTTCTCTTGGTAAAACATAGAAGTATGGCCTAAACGTTTTATCTATTATCATTATTCTCTCATTATTCTCAGAAATCCCCCATATCATTATGTGAGGTTCTCTACCAACTACCTGATAATTTATATCTAAAAACCAGAATCTTATAGTTACCATTGCCTAGCACTCCTGTTCTTATCATTTTCTATCTATTTCTCCCCTTTAAAATAAGCTTTCTAGCCTTCATTTAGGTCTTTCACCATAACATAAGCGTCTTCCCCATTAAGGTAAAATCTCTTAATAATGTAAGCTATTTTAAACCCATGCTTACTATAGAGGTTTATGGCAGGCCTATTTGAAACCCTAACTTCAAGCCTAACTTTACATACTCCTAGCTCCTTAAATTTCTCGAGAAGTTTCTTAAGAAGAAGTGTTCCATAGCCTTTCCTTCTCTCCTTAGGGTCAATAGCGAGAGAAACTATGTGCCCCAGTTTACTTGGTTTTAGAAGCCCTATTGTGTAACCTATAACCTTACCATTCTTCTCTATGACAAGAAATAGCTCGGGTGTAAGTTTAAGATAAATGTAGAGAAGGCCTTTAGGGTAAGGTTCCTTAAACGATAATGTTTCTACTTCGAATATCCTATCAATATCATCCTCCCTAGCTGGCCTTATCTTTAAAGCCATTTTCCTTAGCCGTTCTTATTTATGGTTCGAAACGTTAAAAACTCCGAGGTTTATTTTTAAGCTTAGGAACATTCAGAATGATTATTCTCTCTACGGATGAAAGGAAAGGAATATTAGAGTTAAAGGTAGAAACGGAGGAAGACTTATGGTTACTTGATCTAATGATCTCCGAAAACGACGTTGTTTATGCTCAAACAACGAGAGAGGTAAAAGCAAAAACAGGAGGGAAAAGTAGAAGACTTCCCATGTTTTTAGGGATTAAGGTTAAGAAAACAGAATACCATCCCTTTACTAATAGACTAAGAATTACAGGGATAATTGTTCACGGCCCTGAAGAATTTGGCTTACACGGCCACTACCACACTTTGTCCATAAGCGTAGGCCACATAATAACCATAGTTAAAGAGGGGGGTATTAGAAAGTCTATGCTTAAAAAGGTTAAACTATCTGAAAGGATAAAACAGAAAATAGCGGTAGTAGCTATTGACTATGAAGACTTCTGTTTAGCCTTGGCTTATAGTCATGGCGTCAAAGTATTATTCACGGAGTCTCTCAATATACCAGGTAAAGCCAGTGCTCTTAGGGAAAAAGTATTAGAAGAAAAAATAGCTGAATTAGTTAAGAAGACTATTCAGGCGATTTTAGCTGAAAATGTGAGTAACTTAGTTATTTCAGGGCCTGGTTTCTTGAAGGAAAAGTTTGCCAAGACGCTACGTGAAAACCTTAACATTACAGGTATAGGGGTAAACATAGTAGTGGAACATAGCTCAACAGGGGGTGTTAGAGGAGTTCATGAGGTCATTAAATCAGGAGTTCTAAGGAAGTTCATTAAGCACTTCGAACTTACCGAGAAGGAGAAATTGTTTGAGGAGGTTATGAGAAGACTATCTTTAGAATCCGAAAAGATCGCGTTAGGGCTAAATGAGGTTGCTAGAGCATCTGAGCTAGGTGCTGTAGAGTACTTGCTCATTTTAGATAGAACATTAAAGGATCTTGCATGTAAGGAAACTAAGACTTTAGAAAAAATATTGAGTAATATTGAAGAACACGGTGGTAAGGTGAAGATTTATACTACACATCATGATGCAGGAGTTCAGCTTAAAGCTTTAGGAGGGGTTGTTGCTCTTTTAAGATACCCTATTAGACGTGAAAAGGCGTAATATTCCTTATTATTCTCTCTCTTCCTGGATATTCTTCAACAATGAAGGCTTCATATGGTATCCTTTTATTTTTTAAGTATTTAGCGATGTTATTTAAAAAACTTGCAGAAACAAACACTATTAATTTGCCATTAACTGTTTCATAGTCAAAGGGTAGGTTTTCTAGAAATTTAAACATTTTATTCTTGAATTCAATGTTTACACGTATTTCCCCCTTCAACACTGTTCCTTCTTGAGTTACTTTCTCGTAAGGCTTAGCTATGTTTAGTGCTTTTCTTCTTAATCTTACTCTAGTCTGAACAATGTCCTTATATAGGGCACTACAATAATGTACGTTTATGTTTAACGTATTTTTAGAAGCCCATTTGAGTATTTTTAGTGCGTCTTCTTCGCTTCCCTCAACAGAAGCTATTGTACCTTTCCTGAGCTTTAGTCCTCTCTCTAATAAGTTCTTATAATTACCCTCGGAAATTTCGAGCTCATTTAGGTTTATGAATTTAGCACCGCATTTTTCAGCTTCTGTGATAAGTTTTTTATAAAAACCCATGTTTCCCGGTATTACTGGTACCTCTATCCCTACGTCCATGTTAGTATATTTGACAGTGTATTTGACTTTCTTTAGCAGTTTAAGTTCAACTACGTGAAATCTTATTTCATCTAGACCTACACTATACAAGTCCTTAATTAGCTCTCTTGTTAGTTGTTTTCCTATGGTATATAGGTGTATATGGAATTCTTCTCCAAAAATTTCCTTTAACCTTTTAATAAGCTGTAAAACCCTATTCGGAAATACCAGTGGTTCCCCGCCCGTAATGCTAACGCCGAGAGCTTTTGAATCGTAAATTTCCCTAAGTATGTCTTCAAAGCTTTTAACTTTTAAATCGTTCACGAACATTACATCTTTATTTCTTCTTAAATTGCTTATAGGGCAGTAATAGCATTTCTCATAACATATTCCAGTCATAAATATAACTGACTTAGCGCCTTCGTAGCATAATTGACAACCCCTAGGTAGTTGACCTATGAACTTTGACCCGGCTTTTCCATTTCTCAGTGCTCTATGTTCTCTCATAAACTATCCTCCGTACATACTGATTTGTTTTCATAAGTTCTTTAAGGGCTTCTTCGAATGTTTCACCAGGTTTTAGAACGTATTTTACAAATACCCCTGTTCTCCCTAACTTATTACGTCTTGTAAGAACTCTTACTCTTTCCTCAATAACATCTAGTGATACGTTCAATATTGAAGCTACTTCGGCTTCTCTCCCAATTACGGGCATTTCTATATGGCCCCTACTTGTTGGTCTTATTAAAACCAGCCTCTTATTAACACCTGGTACCCTTAATTCTTTCTTCAAATCTTCGAAATATAATAGTCCACCAAATCTGTAAAACTCGATTTCTCTCCTTGAAAGTTTCACTAGGGGGAAAGATACAACTCTCATTTCTAACTCGTCAAGTACAATGTACGCCTTAGGAGCATGTTTAGGTGTTGCCTGCACTATTAACCTCCTATAAGGTTTATAACCTGAGTTTTCTAAGGCAATTTCCACCCTATATGAAGGCACAGGGTAAAGTATGGCTATATCAATATCGCTTGATTTCTTTACATCTCCTCTAGCTAAACTTCCGTGAACTATGGGGTTTAATCCAAGCTTTCTAAGAGCGTTCATTATGTTTAGTGCTTCTCCCCTTTTCTCCTCCAGTATTCTCCATCTTACATCGTCGTAAACTATTTCTACGACATCTCCTATTCTAACAACTTTCTCTTTAACCATACCTATATTCCTTAAAATTTCCCATCTGGTATTTGTTTAAATAGAAATCAATATTTATAAGGGTGGTGTTCTAAGGTTTAGGAGAGAGACAAGCATGAACAATATATCCTTACTAATGATGTTTGCAGCATGTCTCTTCTTCTATGCTTTCCTTAATATGCTCTATGTTAAGTATAAGGAGAAATTCAAGTCGCTAGGCATAGAAGTTACAGGTATAACTTTAGTTTGGCGAGTTATTAGAAGAGAACTTTATCCAGCAATAAAGTTTTTGAGGAAGCTGAGGCGGCATGGCTTGTTACTTGACCTATCTATTGTGCTTATTATTTTGAGTTTCCTCTTAGCATTGAAAATATATGTTGAGAATATGCTTGGTATGCTCAGATCTATAATGGTTGCTGAAAGTCCTGAGAAAGGTATTGTAACACCTATAGTTCCAATAATACCTGGTATAACCGTTTCTCTATCGATGTTACCTATGCTGCTCCTTGTTATAGCTGTTGCCGTGCTTGTTCATGAAGGTATGCATGCTATTATGGGTTTGGTTGAAGGAACTAAAATTAAGAGCTTTGGCATAGCCTTGGTCTTTATAATATTAGCGCCTTTTGTTGAAATAGATGAAAACGATTTTGCAAAACTTAGGTTGAGAAGTAAGCTTAGAATATTGTCTGCTGGTGTAGCGGGGAATATTATTTTGGCGCTGCTTTCTCTTCTACTATTCATACATATAATTCCTGTGTTATTTAATGTGCATTGGGGTCTCTACATTTCCCATGTAGTTGAAGGTATGCCTGCTTATGAGGCTAATTTACCTAATGGAACAGTTATTGTAGCTATTAACGGGACAAAACTTGGTAAGAATTTAAACATGTTTGATTACTTGTTCAATTCTAAAATCCTTCTTAAAGAGCTCTCGGAGTTTAAGAGAAAAGGAAAAGCACTTGTACTTACACTAATGAACCCTAAACCCCCTTATAGCGTGCATAACTATACTGTGGTTAGAGAAAATACTACTCAGCCTATAGGTGTTATACTATGTCCTTATGCCGTACTTGAGCCAAGGAACTTTATTGCGAAACTATTAGGTCCCGGTATTCAAACATTCCTTATATGGTCTTTTGCTTTAAACCTAGGATTAGCAGCTATTAATGCTACACCATTATTTATTACTGATGGTGGAAAAGCGTTAGATGAATTTTCCAAGTCGAAGCTTGGCGAGTTTGGCTATAAATTTTCAAGAAGCATGCAATTCCTATTCGTACTGATTGTGCTGATAAATATCATCGTATCGTTCATACTATACGTGCGGTAATACCATAGTAAATTAAATACCCCTAACTTCAACATATTAAAAACGGGGCACGCGGGTAGGGCCGAGGGGCTCGCCCTCCCTCGTAACCCGAAATGGGCGATATGCGGGGGCCAGTAACCTGCCGCTGTACAGTGTACACCCTAAGTCCCATGGTAAGCGTCAATGAGATCCCGCCCCATGGGGTTAGCGGTGGCGGACTACCCGCTGGAGGGCGGGTTGGTACCGCCTTTACCGGGGGAACCTGGCTAGGCCCGGAAGGGAGCAACCTAACCCCGGACGCTAACGTTCATGGGTTCCCGGGGTTGAGAGCGCTTACCGTAGGCTCCTTAGGGTGTACACTGTTTAGGCGGTGGGAGCCGCGTGCCCCCTAACATTGCCCATAATGTTTTTTAATTCTTTCTATCTTAGTCGTTACGAGGTACGTTACAGTGCTAATACTTTACATAGTAAATAATGAGGTTAAAGTAGGGGAGGATTTAGGAAAAACCAAGTACAGTTTATGGGTACATGCTGAGAAATTTGAGGAGCTAGCTAAACACACGTCACTACCTAAAAGTATTGTTCAAGCAAAAACATCTCTTTACAAAGGTATGTTATGTAGCTACCTACTAATACCATTTAACGGCTATTTACGTAAACTAAACGTAGTATTCTATAATGGAAGGATTTATAGTTGGGGTGATGTACCTTTAACTTTTATCAAAACTATCATGGAATACTGTGTTTCAAATAAGTTTAACAATATTAATGCAATCTTAGATGCCATAATTTCCTACACTGCTGAGGAACTCTACAAAGCTATTGAAAATGTAAGCGTGGAAATAGATAATAGTTGATGATGTTCGAAGATTGTTAGACCATGCTGATAGGCTACTTGAGAGAATAACGTTGCTAACCCAATTCCACTACATGGTATTAAGCGATAAAGTAAATAGTGTTGTCCAGAAATTAACGATAATATCGGCTATTTTCCTGCCCTTAACACTTATAGCTAGCATTTATGGTATGAACTTTAAATACATGCCCGAACTTAATCATCCACTAGCATACCCTGTGGTCTTAGCGGTAATGCTAATCATAGCTATAGGGCAGTTGGCTTATTTCAGAAAAAAGAAGTGGATTTAAACCATAAACTCTAAAAATCACTACACAACAATATTAGCTAGGTGAATGCCGGGGTCGCCTAGCCTGGTAGGGCGCCGGCCTGCTAAGCCGGTGGGGGTATCCCCGCGCGGGTTCAAATCCCGC
>NJED01000053.1 GCA_002254745.1 Desulfurococcales archaeon ex4484_217_1 | reverse complement strand
AACGTATGCTAGTTCGTATGATGCACCATCTAGTACACAAACTCTTTGAACTATCATTATGTTTTGATACCATGTTCTATACTCCATAAGCTTCTCAAACCCTCTATGTAAGTATCCGACATTGGGTGTTGCCTCTACTACGCGCTCCCCTTTAAGCTTAAGAAACATGTTGAAATTCCCGCTTGCAGGGTGTTGTGGACCAAACTCTACGATGTTATAGTCCCTATCTATTTTAGGTACTACATAGGGCAAAGCGTATTTTCCATGCTCGATATTTACGTATTCCTCCTTACCAGTATATCCATGCTGAACAGCCCATATTGCTAAAACTACAGCATACCCTACGTTTTCGACTCTTGGAGGGCATCCAGCTATCCAGAGGTCCACGGGAATGTATTTGTCAAGTTCCTTGATAGTATTGTAGCTGTCCCAATATGTTCCACCGGTCATGGGGCAATTTCCAAGAACTAAAACGAACTTCGGCTTTGGCATTTGAGAATATATTCTGATTATTCTTTTAAGAGTTTTAGTTGTAACATAACCTCCTATAAGAAGGACATCAGAATGTCTCGGCGATGCTGTAGCTAAGAGGCCAAATCTCTCCATGTCGAAGCTACTTGCAACCCAGGGTACAGCCTCTATGAAACAGCATCCCGTAAAGTAATTTATTACCCAGAAGCTTCTAGCTCTAGCCCATGGTATCAGCCCCTTCTTTTCCTTTATTGAGGGAAGGGTGAGCGAAGGTTTTTCAGAAAGTTTTTTCCAGCCATAATATAGCTCTTTTTTATCCATAGCTACAAGAAATGGGAAATTAGTCATTTCTAGCGCTTTAGTAGGACATATGTCTTCGCATAGCCCGCAGAAGCAGCATTTAGCATAATCTACCTGGGTTCTAAAATGAACTAAACCTTTTTCATCTTTCTCAAATAGGAAATCTATGGCATTATTCGGACATACTGTACCGCAAAGTTTACACTCTATACAAAGCTCAGGATGATATATGTGTCTTCCCCTAAATCTTTCCGTGAACACTGGGGATTCGGGTGGGAAGTGGAATGTCAAAGGTTTTTCAACTAGAAACTTGCCTACAGTTTTAAAAGGCTTAAGTATATTACTTATTTTCACGATAGATCGCCTCTTTATTTTGCTATTGATAAACCGTTTTAGGTACTGGAGGATATTTTAAACCGTATTCCTTAGCGACATACTCTCTCCAGTCAAAATCTTTGCTCCCATACTTCTCTTTCATGCATAGCAGCATTTTCCCATATACTTGATAAAGAAGGTATTTCAGGGGAATCTCTAGATATTTCTGTTGAAACTTTAACATAGACGTTCATAACATGGTTGTACGTGATAAAGTATATTTCAATAACGTTTCTCGAAAGCCAATCGATAGCTGAAACTGTTAGCAATCTTCTAAATCCTTCTTTGAACAAAAACTCTGCTACATTAACGTAGGAGGATTTATCAACTTTAGCTAATACAAAGTTCCTATCTTTCCCAATACTGATTTTAGCATTAAAATGTTCAACAAGGTTTTTAAGTAAATTCTCTATCTCCATAAAATGCTCACCTATCTTTAACAGTGTTTAAAATATTTAACAGTGTTTAAATAACTTTACTTTCAATAAAACACCATATACCTCTATTTAAACTTCGAGAAGCTCCATCGCTATGTAGAGGTTTGAAGAAGAATAGAGAGCGAATAGATATTTAAACTGTGTATTAAGCTGGCACCTCTATATTCCTCTATATTACTGTAGAAACTATTAATGCGAATAGTGATAGTGGTACTATGTATTTCCATAGCATTTTTATTGCTTGATCTACTCTAAACCTTGCTACCATAGCTTTAATCCATGTTAGGACGAGAACTACAATAATGTATTTAATAGCAACTATCAGTATTTGGGCCCATAGCGGGCCTTCCACGAAGGGTGCTACACCACCTAAGAACAGGAATACTATGATCAGCGAGTTCACATATTGTTCGATATCGTGAATGAATATTATGAATGCAAGTTTTGGCCCTGAATATTCTGTAAATGGTCCTGCAACTATTTCCTGCTCCGCTTCCGGAATATCAAATGGCTTTTCTAATAGCTTACATTGCAACGAGATTAGTGCTGTCAGCAACGATATTACCATTAACGGTACTAGTACAGGGTTTGTCCATAGCAGCCAGCTGTAAATTGATGAAAGATATAGTGAGTACTGTGCTCCAAGTATTCTACTAGCTAAAACTACGGGTGTTAGTATTGAAATTAGGAAAGCCACTTCATATGCTATGGTTAACGTGAGCAGTCTTGAAGAACCTAAAGCGCCATAGGGGCTTGGTGTTAGGAATCCCAGAGCTGCAAGGGTCAATGTTGGCCATATTAGTAAGTAAGCTGCTACTATGATGTCGTATGGTGCATAAACGCTATACGGAGATATGGGCAACATTAGAAGTATTGCCATTAAAGCACCTATAGCTAGTGCTAGTAGGAATGCTGGTAGCTTAGCATATCCTCTGATAACGACTATGTCCTCTTTGAAGAATAGTTTGACGTAGTCTGCGAAGGGTTGTAGTGTTCCTGCAAGGCCTGTATATGTTGGTCCCATTCTATTTTGCATTCTAGCGTAGGCTTTTCTTCTAAACCACTGAGTAAATATTGCAACTACGAATGAGAATACTGCTCCAGGGTAGATTAACGTCTCTCCTATTAGCATTAGTGTTTCAGATATTCCGTTAACCACCTACACCACCTAATATAATTATTATAGTGTATGCTATGATTAGAGCTAGGAACATCCAGAAGAACCAGTCGTTAAGTATTCCTGTATGTATTTTTCCTCTAAGGGAATCGTATAGTGGTTTGAAAACCTCATTCCATATGGTCGTGAACAAATGTCTATCTGCTAGAAGTGCTTCTTTCTCAGTAATATGTTCTCCACAAGCGTAAATTAGGGGTTTTTCTTTTGATTCTTTAGCGAAGCTCTTGGTTACTTTTATTGAATATAGGTAGAGTCCGTAGGCTAGTAGAGTTATTATGAACATTGAAACTGCTGTTTCTAGAACAACCATGAGTAAGCTCATATCCTAACACCTGCAAGTAGTTTTTCAGCTAACTCGTAAGCTACTTCTATGAATTTATCTGTTTCGAAAACAGTATTTGCAGCGGGTTCTATGAATATATCGTATATCCAAGGTGATGCAACACCCAATATTATACATAGAGCTGCAAGAACAATCATTGGCCAAAGCATTGCTCCCGGAGGCTCTACTTTACCATAATCTTTCATTGGAGGTTTAGCGTATACATGGTATATTATCTTTAAGTATCCCAGGAGGGATAGTGCGCTTGAGAGAATTATAATTATCACTAATGGGGCCAAATTAGCTTCCAATAATGCCTCGTATAGGATGAGCTTACTGACAAAGCCGTTAAATGGGGGAACACCTGCAAGTGCGAGAGCCGCTATAACCATTAAAGCTGACGTCAATGGGGCGTATCTTCCCACACCTTCCATTCTATCTAAACTTCTAGTTTCAGCTGCTTTAACATAAACGCCTGCTGTTAAGAATATGAGGGTCTTAGCTATAGCGTGGTTTATCATGTGGAATAATGCTGCAGCTAAGGCTAATGGTGTAGCTAACCCTATAGCTAAACATACGTAACCATAGTTTAATACGGAGCTGTAAGCTAAAATTCTATTAATGTCCGATTGAACGATCATTAAGAATGATCCTACAAGTATTGAGATTAAGCCCATGATTAACACTATTATTAGCCCTGCGTTCACTATAGACTCTACTGCTCTAGCACCGCTTAGAAGAGTTATCAAATACCTTGCTAGTAGGTAGAAACCTACGTTAGCTGCAACAGCTGAAAGCAGTGCTGCAACCGTAGATGGTGATACTTGGTATGCGTCGAGAACTCTAAAGTGGTTCGGAGCTACACCAGCTTCGACGGTGAATGCCCAGATGGATAATGCTAAGAATAAACCTACACCTAAAGCTACATTACCATATGGTTCTCCTGTAACCGGGAAGAATATTCCTCTTATCTTAGCTGCAATGTCTGCCATGTTTAATGTTCCAAGGGAAGCGTAAATAAATGTTACAGCCAGGAAGTATATTGTTGTTGCTAAAGCGCCTATAAGGGAATATTTAATTGCTGCTTCAATACATTCTCCCCTCCTATTCCAGAAAGCTACTAGGCCATAGGATGTTATTGAAAGTACTTCGAATAGGACGAAGACGTTGAATACGTCGCCTGTGTATATGCATCCAAGAACACCTGCTTCTAACCCTAATAGCATGGTGTAATACCATTCTACACCATCTTCATCAGGGTCGAAGTATTTTACACCATATATTGTAACCAACCATATTACGAAAGCCGATACAAAACCTAGTAGCGCTGCAAACTCGTCAACCTCGTAAACTATACCTACAGGTGGAGGCCATCCTCCAAGCAAGTAAACGAATGGCTTGCCTAGAATGCGCACTAAGGTGTAGCCTAAACCTGAAAGTATAAGAACTATTGTTGTAATGGTTAATGCAAAAGTGTCCCATACTCTCCTGTTCTTAATAGTTAATCCTATCAATGGCATTGCAAAAGCTGAAACTATGGCTATTACAGGTGCTAGGACTAGTGATGGAGGGTAGATCTCCATAATATATCACCTAATCGAACATTTCGAACATTCTTTTAGCAAAATATTCGAACATTTTAGAAATATTTTCAAACGTTGTTTTCTCATCGGGTGCTTTAACGTTAATCCAGTGAACATAAAAGTATTTTCTCTTAGTATCTAAGTCGACAACAACCGTACCTGGTGTGTTTGTTATGGAGTTAGCTATAGTTACTATAGCGTAATCTGTATTAACATGGAATGGTACTCTAACAATACCTGGTTTAATAGGCATTTTAGGGTGTAAAATCCTCTTAATCACATCAGAGTGAGCCTTATATTCTGCAACTATAAAGTAGTAGAAAGCATATGCTATTGTCCAGAACCATCTCTTAACATTATATGGTTTAGTATGTTTAGCAATAAGAAGATCTGCTACAACTACGGCTACTGCTACCGAGAATATTATACCGTAAATTATATGACTATAGCAGTTATAACTAAGCATTGAGGTAAAGGATCAACAGCTGTTTCTTTAAACCAAAGTAGTTCCTCAGGAGTAGGTTTAATGGATGGAAATATTGGGACAGCGGCTCCACCACGTCTAAAACCTAAGAAAATTATGAACGTGTTTGCTGTATCTCCGAGAATTGAAAGTGCGATAATTTTCTTAAGTAAGTTGGGTCTAACTACTATGCCGTAAACCGAGACCGCTATTAACCCTATTAGCGTTATGTAAAAGTATATCCAAAGTGCTTGAGATATTAAACTTGTCATTTCCCTAACACCTTCTTATAAATTAGTTCAGGTATTGAGAATATGAGGTAAATTACTGTGAAACCTGCACCTACAGCCACAAATTCGCAGAAGTTGTAGAAGAACTGGTTTCCTGAAAGCCAGAAGGGCCCGATTCCAGGTATGAAGCCCCAGTTAGCCCATGGTTTAGGCTGGTTTTGAATAACGCTAGCAGCGTTGCTATGGATATTGCTGATCCAGCTTGGAAGCCCCCTCCTGGTGTAAGGTTTCCGTGGACAGCTATGGCTATTGAAACTATGAGTACAAAAGCTATTACGAGCTTCGTTATTGTTTTAACAATTAGTGATAGGCCTTTTCCACTTAAGATACCTTTAGTGAAAACATCCTTAACTTTAGGTATTCTGAAAACAGCTATAGCACCTATTATTGCTAGAAAGAATACTGAAGTCTCATATAGTGTATCGTATCCTCTATAGTCCCAAACCATAGAATTTACTGCTTCAGGGCTTGCAGCCCAGTATTTTCTCTCATTCCAGTTGATAGCGTAGTATAGGTAGAATTTAGCTAAAGGTCTAATATCTTCCTTAGGTGTAAAGCCTGTAGCACCTGCAATAACGGCAAATAATGTGAGTACGAGTAGAAGCGCTACACCCTTTCTCTAATAGCTAAATAAGCAAATATTAATGCTAGCGTAAGTGCAAACGCTAAAAGTATTTCAGTGATGAGTGTAGGTTCAATCATTCCTCGATCAACCTCTCATCTTCTCTTAGAAAATCACATACCTTAGGCTCTACGGGAACAGTTTTAGATCTATGAGCAGCTCTAGCTAGTGCATGGGAACCTACTGGTGCTGTTAGAACTATTGCTATCGCCGTTAAGAATGCGCCTGTAGCTATGAAGTACCTTATTACACCTAGGTAGTTAAGAGCAAGAGACATTAGCGTAACACCGAATAATGGGTAAACAGCTCCGCCTATTGTTCCAACTGTTGCAGCATGAAGTCTAACGAAGAAATTAGGGAATCTAACCATACCTATAGAACCTATAACATCGCAAAACACGCCAATTAACGTTAAGATGATTCCTATGATTAGGGCTATTTCCTCAAATATGTTCAGTTCAGGAAATAGGAAAACCATTAATCCCCAACCTCTCTTGCTTCTAAATACTTAGCTACGTAAACATCTAAAACATAAGCCCATAGGGCTAGAGCAAGTGCTGCAACCATTAAGAAGCCTATTTTGAAAAGTATTGAAAGCAATCCCATGAGGAAGCAGAGATCATATGTTACGCAGTCAATAGCTAAAACCATATCAGTTATCGATGGACCCTTAATCACACGTATAGCGTAAAGGCTAAGGGATATGAGGAAATGGTTTAATTCATTACTTTCCTATGTTATCTATATACTTCTACTATAGAGTATCTTATTTAATATAGACTCAATAACCTAGATGAACAAGGGAACCCTTCCAGCGAGGAGGCTAAATTATGGGAATTGTTCAGTGGGCGAGAATAAAATCTCCATGGATTCTACATTTCCCATCTCCCGGATGCAACGGCTGCGATATTGAGGTCTTAGCGGCTCTAACCCCAAGATACGATGTTGAACGTTTCGGAATACTCCTCAAACCATCTCCTAGACATGCAGACATACTGATAGTTACAGGTGCTGTATCTAAACAAGTAGCTAAGAGATTGAAGAGAATTTATGAGCAAATGCCTGAACCCAAATTTGTTATTGCTGTTGGAACATGTGCGGTAAACGGTAATGTATTTCAAGGATCGCCCTTCGTATATGAAGGAGTTGACAGAGTAATTCCAGTTGATGTTTATATCCCTGGATGTCCTCCAAGACCTGAAGCAATAATTCATGGTATAGTTACTTTGATAAAGAAAATCAAGGGCGGTGGGAATGGCGGCAAAAAGTAAAGTGAGAAATGTTCCAGAGAAGGTTTCAAGGTTCTTGGAGGAATTAAGGAAAGAGTTTAAAGATAAAATATTGAGCATTAAAGTTCTTACACCTATCCGTGCTGAGGTAAAAATAGCGCGTAACTCACATAAGCAAATAATTAAGTGGCTTAGAGATAGGTTCGCTGAATCCTCATACTTAGTAACAATAAATACTGTAGACTACATTGATAGAGGGGATTTTGAACTACAGTATGAAATACAATTAGCAGAGGATGATTTAAAACTTCATTTAACACTTAAAATGGATATTCCTCGAGCAAATCCTGAAGTTGAAACCATAACAGACGTAGTGCCTGGGGCTCTTCTGTATGAGTGTGAAAACTATGAAATGTTTGGCGTAAGGTTTATAGGGCATCCAGCTTTAGGGAAAGTGTTTTTACCTGAAGATTGGCCTGATAACGTTTATCCTTTAAGGAAGGAAGTTAAGCTGATAAAGAAGGTCAAGAAGGTGAGATAGAAGTGTCCACAATAAGCTTAATTATAGGTCCTCAGCATCCAGCTTTACACGAGGCAGAAAGGTTTCTCTTTAAAGTTGAAGGAGAAACTGTCATAGATGTTATACCTAGAATAGGATATATGCATAGGGGAATAGAGAAGCTTATGGAAACAAAAACGTTTGTTGAAGGCCTATATCTTGCTGAGAGAATTTGCGGTATTTGTAATGTAGCTCATACCCTCTGTTTCGCTGAAGCTGTCGAGCAAGCTGCTGATGTTGAAGTTCCTCCAAGAGCTAAGTATCTAAGGGTAATAGCTCATGAGTTCAATAGGTTACATAGCCACCTACTTCTATTAGGTGTTGCAGCAGAGCTTATGGGATTCGAAACCTTATTTATGCTGTTTTGGAGAGATAGAGAGCTAGTAATGAGCTTATTTGAGGAGCTTACAGGTAACAGGGTAATATCGGCATACGTAAGGGTTGGCGGTGTTACAAGAGATATTTCGCCAACACTTGCCGATAAAATTAAGGATAAACTACCTAAGCTTTACAAGAGAATTGAAAGATACAAGAAAGTTCTAAGCGAAGACCCAACCTTCACCACTAGAACTATAGATGTAGGATACATTAGTGGATCTAAACTCTTAGCATTAGGCGCAGTAGGGCCAACAATTAGAGGTTCTGGTGTGAAAATAGACTTAAGATACACTGACCCTTACGAAGTCTACGATGAAATACCCTTCAATGTTATAACATATAAGGAGGGGGATAGCTGGGCAAGATACATGGTTAGAATTGATGAATGTTTAGAACTGATAAACATAGTATTATATGCGCTAGATCACTTACCTCAAGGTCCGATATGTACTAAGGTTCCAAGAACCATTGAGGGAGAAGGAGAAGGTAGAGTTGAAGCACCTCGAGGAGAGTTGTTGCATCACACCATATGGAGAGGTGGAGTAACTCCTTGGAGACATAGAGTTAGAACACCAACATATGCAAACATACCCGGAGTATGCGAAATGTTTAAAGGCTACCATGTAGCAGATATTCCAATCATCCTAGGAAGCATAGACCCATGTTTCGCATGCACCGATAGAACAACAGTAATGCTTTTAGATGTTGAATCGGGAACCAAGAAAACTATGACTATAGGTGAAATTAAGAAGAAATACTGGAGGAGGTAGGGAGATGGGTAAGAAAATACCCTCCCTAATAGCTGAAGTTTTTAGTTACTTGTTTAAGAAACCAGCAACCCATAAGTATCCTTTTGAAAAACCTATAATAGCTGAAGGATTTAGAGGAAAACCAGTATTCCTATGGGATAGGTGCGTTGAATGCGGTGTTTGTGAAGACGTATGCCCGGCTTTCGCAATTAAACTTAGGTGGACCGATGGAAGGTTTGTACCATGGTATGATGTAAGTAGGTGTTGTTTCTGCTATGAATGCATCTATAATTGCCCAACAAACGCTATAGTTTCATCAACAGAGTTTGAACTTTCCTCAGTAAAGAAGTCAACATATGAGGGATTACCTAAAGTCCCTACAGCGCCATATATTCTAGCAGGTCTTGAAAAAATAAGGTACATGAAAATAGACTA
>NJED01000052.1 GCA_002254745.1 Desulfurococcales archaeon ex4484_217_1 | reverse complement strand
GAATTAGCGGCTCAATCATGGTGGGTTTACATAAAGATAACAGCGACATAGACATCGTAGTTTATGGAACCAGAGAATCTTTCAAAGTTGCAGATGTACTCAAATATCTTTTCGAGAAGGGTGTACTTAGCAGCTTCAGCGAGGAGCAATACAGAAACCTTTATGTTTTCAGAAAAGCCTATGAAACTATGGACTTCAAGACTTTTATTACACCTGTAAAGTACACTATAGATTGTGTGAAAATCATAGAATCTAAGACGAAATACCCAATAAAATCCAAAGAACTAGTTGAAGTGGTCTCGTTTAGGGGTAGATTTTGCCAACAAGCATTTAAAGGAGAAAACGTTATTGTTAGAGGTAAAGTTGAAGCTGTTCTAAGGAATAACGAAATAAGCCACTACAGAGTAGTTATAGGAGGTTCTCCTAAAGATTACATGGTTTGCGAGGGTCTTCTAAAATGAGGAAGCTAAAGGAGTTCAAAGATAGGGACTTTATCGAAGACAAAGACGGATACTTGTTTTGCGTTGTAGGTTATGTTCATCCTCCAGATAGAGTCTTAGCTTACTTAAAGTACATTCCCTCATCTAAAGAAACAATATGGCAACGTAGAGAAATAAAGTACGATAGAGTTCTGAAATATTATAGTAGCGTCGCCGTAATGGATTCTATGAGAATTCTTAAGAAAAGTAAGCCGAACTACATATATTTCGATAAGTACTTCAACATAAAATTCATAGGTATTCCTAGAAGTGAAATAAAAGTACACTATGTTCCTGAAGAAAGGCTGAGAAAGATCATGTATGAGCAAAAAGATTCTCTTGAGAAAGATTTAGCAGATTTAGTGAGTTATCTATCAGAAATTTCAGGCGTTAACCTAAAGTATTTCGGGATTTCAGGCTCAATTCTCCTAGGTATTCATAATCCCAAATACTCCGATATAGACCTAATGATTTATGGTAGAGATAACTCGTTTAAGCTTCTTGAAGCAGTAAATCAAGTATTAAACAAAGGATACGTGTCTTTACCTGATAGGGTGACGTTAGAAAAATGGGCGTTTGAGATTTCGAAGCATCATCCTCTAACGCCTAGTGAGGCTATGAAACTCTACATGGAGAAGAAAATGAGGCTTGTCTTAAAAAGGAAAAGAGTGTTTTCCTTACACCCGGCTAAGCTCAGTAATGAGGTTAAGGAAAAGTATGGGGACAGAATATATGAACCTATTTGCCTAGTTTCAGCTGAAGCTAAAGGTAAAGACTATATTAAACCATTAAGATGGTTTAAGGAGGGTTAATTTATGGCTAAGAAAATAGAGCTTATAGGCTTAGAAACGATACCTGAAGTTAAGAAGGGTGATGACATAGGGGAATTGATAGTTAAGGCATGTAGAAGGGAGAACGTAAGTATTGAGAATGGTGACATAATCATTGTAACCCATAAAATAGTGTCTAAGGCAGAGGGAAGAATAGTTAACTTAAACAATATAACGCCTTCGAAAAGAGCATTGGAAATAGCGAAATACACTGGAAAAGATCCTAGACTTGTGGAGTTAATTCTCAAAGAATCGGATAAAATAGTGAAACTTTCCAAAGAAGGACACATAATTGTAAAAACAATACATGGTATCGTATGTGCTAATGCTGGAGTTGATTCCTCGAATATTGCAGGAACAGAGGAGATAGTAGCTTTAATTCCTAAAGACCCCGACTTCTCAGCTAGGAAAATAAGATTAAGAATTAAGGAGCTAACAGGAAAAGATGTAGCAGTAATAATCACCGATACTTACGGCAGACCATTAAGAGAAGGCATGATAAATATGGCTATAGGGATATCAGGAATAAGCCCATTCAGAGACTATAGAGGTAAACCTGACCTTTACGGTTACACGTTTAGAGTAACAGTAATAGCTGTAGCCGATGAATTAGCTTCTGCAGCAGAGCTTCTTATGGGTCAAGGGAAAGAAAAAATCCCCATAGTTATAGTTAAAGGGTGCTATTATAAGAGAGATGAGAAAGCTTCAGCTAAGGAGCTTAATATGCCTGAAGAAAAATGGTTATTTAAATAATCTATTAAATCTTGTTTTGATTAAACTATATTGAAACTACAAAGATATATACTACACTCGAGTATATTAGACAAGGATATTTGTTTATTAGTGAATTAGGTGAACCATTTGGCAGGACGTCGTAGAAGAGAATTCGGTGAAATAAGGAAAATACAGGTAACAGGTGGCTCAACGTTCATTGTTTCTCTACCCAAGCACTGGGTAACAAATGCCGGACTCCATCCGGGAGACTCTATAGTTGTTTATGCGCAGAACGACAATACGCTATTACTAATGCCTTTGAAGGAAGCTTCTAAGAGAAAAGAAGTAACACTGGGTATAAAGAATAAGGAATGGTCAATTGATAGAGCAGTAAGAATGCTCGTTGCATCATATGTTGCTGGAGGAGACATAGTTAAGTTAGTTGTTAAAGATGGAACAGCACCTATAGAGGATAAGAAGATTCTTAGAGACTTTATAAATGTCGAAGAACTAAAAATAATTAACATTCTTCAAAGAATGCATAAACTAGTATGGAGCATGATCAAAGACACTATAACAGCATTTCTAAACTTAGATAAGGACCTAGCAAGAGATGTAATAATGAGGGATGATGAAATAGATAGATTCTACTTCCTATTTATAAGGCAACTCAACCTATCACTGCAAGATAGAAGAATAATGATTGACGTAGGATTAGAAGAACCAGCAGACGCAATAAACCTAGCAATGGTGGCTCGAAACGTTGAAAGAATAGCTGATCACACAGCATACATTTCAGATAAGATAATTAAGCTTACCAAGAAACCCTATGACCCACTAAAATCTAAGATAGAAGAACTAACTAAAGCAGTAATAGAGGTTTTCAATGAGGCTATGAATGCTCTATACAGTATGAACGATAATATGGCTTTAAGAGCTATTGAAAGAGCAACAAAATACATGGGGTTAGAAGAGGAAATAGAGAGAATAGTTTCAACAGTTAGCGCAACAGACAAAGATACGCCTCTCCTAAGATTAATAATTGAGCGACTTAGAGGAATGCTTGTAGATGCTGAGGACATAGCTGAACATACAATGGACATGATAGCTATTAGAAAAAGATGAAATATTTATTTTTAAGAATTCGCTCAAACATCATCTAAGCTTATAACCGATTCTCCTAAGAAATCCCCTTCGCTCCCTAATTTTCTCTTCAGTCTCTATTCCCACAGGCTTATATCCGTCAACAACACCTAAAAGACCACGACCTTGCCCCGTTTCAATAATCACTGCCTGTATAGGGTTGGCTGTTGCAGCAAAAATTCTAGTAACCTCAGGAACATTCTTTAATGCGTTGAGAACATTTATCGGCCAACCTCCCTTCAAATATATAACAAATATGTGGCCAGCACCTATTTTCAGACATGTTTCTGCAGCTAATTTCTTTAATTCTTCATCATTGCCTTCGTATCTTACACTTCTATCTTAAAGTTTATACTCAAAACACTCCCCATAAATATCTTGGGGTTTAGGAAATCCATAAATATGTCTCTTCATACTTAAAATAAATGCAAAAGCCGAGAGGAGAATGTTCTAAGCATGGAAGGTGAAGCATTATTTTTACCAAGTATAGACCAGTGGTACCTATTAGTTAAGATCCTTATAAGCTTCTTAGCTGGTGCACTTATAGGATTGGAAAGAGAGAAAGCTAAAACATCAACTTTAAGGGAAGAGGGTGAGAGTGCGGGATTTCCGCCTGGAGTTAGAAGTTTTGGTTTCATAAGCATTTTAGGACTGTTCTCTACAGTTATCCCTCAGATTCTTGGTCAAACAACAGTGTTCATAGAATTTATTAGAATAATGCCCATTGCAATAACAGCACTAGCTGTTTCAATAATAGTTCTCTACAGCGCTTATAGGTTACTTATTTTAAGAGAGGCAGGTATAACAACCCCTTTAGCTCTAAGCATAGCATTTGCTATAGGTGTACTCATAGGTTTAGACAGGCTAGTAGAGGCAGTAGCAACATCTGTTTTCGTAACGTTCATGTTAGCTACGAAACTAAGGATAGAAGCTCTAATAAGGTTCATAACGTATGAGGAGCTTCTATCAATGCTCGAAATAGGTATCATAGTGTTTCTTCTAGGACCATTTCTTGCCGTTGATGTTTATGATCCATTCCTGCATGTAATCAACTTTAAAGTTCTTTACATATTCTTTGTTGTTATTTTAATCTTCTCGTTACTAGGTTATTTTCTAGTGAAGATCAAAGGACCTAAAGCAATAGAGTACTTCTCATTCTTCGGAGGACTTGTTCACAGTGAAGCAGCAGTTGTAAGTGTAATTAAACTAAGGAGGCATTTGAGAATTCCTAACTCTATAGTTTCAGGAAGTATAATAATAGCGTCTACGGCTATGGTTTTTAGAAATACTATGTTAACTCTCGTAATGCTAGCTGCTACTGTAGGATACATCATACTCGGCGAAGTTTCCTTCATGATTTTCGCCATAGCGTTTCTAATATCCGCTCTTGAAGGATACTTTATGGTTAAGCTGGCATTTGCGACACCAATACCTATTTCCGAGGAGAAAATTAAAGGTATGGAAATAGCCAAGCCCATAAGCTACTCCATAGCCCTAAGAGCACTTCTAATATTTACAGCAATGCTTATAGTAGTAACATATGTTACCTTTGTCTTCGGAGAACATGGAGTAATAGTTTCATCAATTTTCGGGGGGCTTGTAAGTGCTGAAGCCCTTATCTTCACAGTATTTTCCCTCTTATCAGCAAAGAAAATAACTGTAAATACAGCTCTTGCAGCAGCTCTTTTAGCTACCGGCTCAGCAATAATAAATAAAATTTTCTTCGCAAAAGCTGCTGGAGCAGAAAGCGACATATTAAAACAAATAATTTGGCAATTACTGATACTAACACTGCCCGTTGAAGCAGCTGGCTTATATATAGCATTTCTTATGGGATAAAGTTTATATAATACGGCCTATAAATGGGACTTGTCCCGCAAGAAATCGTAAACGATTTCTTGCTGGGACGCTAAGCGTGGAAGAGTGGAAAACATTTGGGTAAAGAAGTAAAAATTAAGGATCTCAAACCTGGAATGGACAACATAACAATAAAGGTAAGAGTTCTAGAGGCAAGTAAACCTAAGGTTATTCAGACAAGAAAAGGTTCTAGAATAATATCGGAGGCACTTGTAGGCGATGAAACCGGAAGAACAAGAATGACCCTTTGGGGTCGGAAAGCTGGTAGTATTAAGGCAGGAGAAGTTATTAGACTTAAAAAAGCATTCGTCACAGCATTTAGAGGAGTAGCTCAACTAAACATAGGGAAGCAAGGGGAAATAGTGAAACTAGACGATAGCGAAGTTGCGGCCTCCAATAAAATACCAGAAAATTCTCCTAAAGCGGAAGCTTCTAAACGACCATACAGGAGAATGTCGTTTAAAAAATTTAGTAGAAAAGGCGGGCGAAGGGAGTAGCAATGACTGAGGAAATTTTAAGTAAAAAACCTGTAAGAAAAGGCACGCCTGTGGGGAGAAGCGACGAAGGATACATTATTAGCTTAGACGAAGATCATGCTTACACGTTAAATCCGGCAGCGTTTTACATATGGCTTCTCTGTAGCGGGGAATTAACAGTTAATGAAATAATAGATAAGGTAGCTGACGCTACAGGGATTAAAAGAGAAGACCTCGAGGAACCCGTAAACTTCATTATTAAAGAATTGATAAGAGTAAAGCTCATAGAGTAAAAGAATGTAGTGAAGTGTAAAAACGAATAGCAATAAACGCCATAACTCCCTCTTTTTTCTTAAAGAGTTTCAATGGTCGTATAATATCCGTAACCTAATATACTTCTTTAAGTTTAAAACACACTATAGCTAGTTAGGGTGTACTTATTGGAGAAACCTATAAGGCTAGGTATACCGGTTTTAGATGAATATTTAGGTACATTAAAGCCAGGAATGACCATACTTGTCGAAGGTCTACCCGATACTTATCCTTACCTTCTCCTACATAGGATAGGGTACAGCGTTTCTAAAGCTAATGTGAGGGTAGCATATATTATCTTAGGTGACGATGTAGAAGATTACAGGGAAGCAGCGGTAAATGTTGGCCTAGATGTGGGAGCTATTGAGAGAGAATATTTATGGGAGTATTATTCAATAGCTAATATTAATGAGCTATGGGGTGTACTTAGTAGGGAGTTACCGAGATCCTTAGTAATTATTGATGCGTCATCGGTAACACACATACCGTATGAGGATATTATGAAGATAAAGCATAATGTGAAAACTTGGAATACATGTATAATTTTACAAGTAACCCCTAACGTAATAAGGGAAGACACATTACTGATTATGGAGAGATTGTTCGACATCGTAATTGAGCTTAAGGTAAGTGTAATCGGTACTGAGGTAAGATATTTAATGCTATTTAAGAAGCATAAGAAGATGCCGAAAAGAGGTCTCATAGTAACATACTCTATAGGAGTGCAAGGAGTAAGAATTGAGCAACTTAGAAAAGTACCGTACTAAATAATGTTAAGTGCAAGATAAGAACGTGGCTATAGCAAAATTTACTTTAAAGCGGTTTATTTTAAATATAACTAGAATAGCTGAAAAGAAATGTTTGGGAGATTAAATGAAGACTTCAGGGAAAACAAAGAAAAAATGCAGTAGTTCAAACGCTAGTTTAGAGAAGGAAAAGACTGCAGCTAAAACCATTCCTGTAGAGGTGGAAAAAGAGAAACTGAAGAAGAGAATCCTTGTAAAAAACATTTACGCTGTAAAACCACCATACGCATACGTGATGATATATGTTGATGAGAAGGGTATTTTAAGATATAGTGTTTTAGAACCATACCTTGTTCCTGAAGAAGAAGCGTACTATAAGGAGATAAAGGAGCTAATACTTGAAGAAGCAAGAATACCCATAACGGCGCTAAGAGATTACGAGAGGGCCTCTGAGGCATTGTCAGAAACTATAGATAAAATTGTAAAAGAATTTAAAATTAAGCTTCAAAAAGAATCTATAGAAGATATTGTTTGCGATGGCTACGGTATACCAGTCTATGTTTATCATAGAGACTTCGAATGGATGCCTACAAACGTTATGTTTGAAAACCCTGAAGAATTAGAAAGCTTTATTAGGAGATTGGCTTTTCGAGCTGGGCAAAGCATAACCTACGCTAGACCAATAGTTGAAGGGCCATTACCACCTGAAGGTTTTAGAGCCCATTTAACGTTAAAGGAAGTTTCTCGTAGAGGAAGCACCTTCTCTATCAGGAAGTACAGTATAGAACCATATACAATAATTAACTTATTAAAATTCAACACATTAAGCACCGATGTAGCTGCATACCTGTGGCTACTAATAGATAACGTAATGAGCTTCATGGTTTTAGGTCCTATGGCTTCAGGGAAAACAACGCTGTTAAACGCCATAGCTATGATGATAAGGCCTGAGGCAAAAATAGTTACAATAGAGGAAACACCTGAACTCAGACTTCCGCATGAAAATTGGGTTCCCATGACTGTAAGACCAAGTTTTGAACCAGGTGTAGAAGACATAACGTTATTTGAACTCCTAAAAAGCGCATTAAGGCAAAGACCTGAAGAAAACGAGCCAATGAATATTCCTAGAGTTCTAATACCGTTAATTAAGGCTTTCGTACACATGGGCAGGGTTAAGGTTAGAGGAGAAATAATGAGAAGAGTCTTGAGAGTTGTAGAAACTGTAGGCATAGATACAGCAACTAAGGAAGTAATATTAAACGAAGTATATACCTGGGATCCCGTAACGGACTCATGGAAGTTTACTGGTAGAAGCTACGCTTTCGAATATATAGCGACAAATAGGGGATTGCCTTTAAGTGAAATATATAAGGACTTCGAAAGAAGAAAAGTTGTTTTGAAATGGATGGAGCAGAAGAATATGTCAAGGTTTTCCGAAGTAGCTGACGTTTTAAGGAAATACTATCAAGACCCCGAAGAAACATATAGACATGCGGAATCTGAGCTAAGGAGGATAGAGTAGATGGGTTTATCACATCTGGCTTATAGGATGTTTAAGAGAAGGAGCCTGTACAATTTTGCACTCAAAAATTTAAGCTGGCTTGAACCATATCTAACATATTCGGGTCTTAAAATATCTTTACGTAGATACGTAGCCGCAATAGTCTTTACTACTATACTAACATTCTCTATATCGCTGCCATTAGCATACTTCTTTCACGCGTATATAATTAAAATTAGTATGCTGTTTAGCTTACTGGCTTCTACAATTCTCTCCCTAATAGTGTCTATCCTAGTTTTAGCTTTGCTAATATATTTACCTGTTTTTAAAGCTAAAAGCAGGCTTGAACTTTTGGAAACGAGGCTTCCGTACATAGTATCGTACATGGCCATATTGTCCTATGCTGGAAGGAATATAGAGAGTATAATAGCAAAGCTAGCTGAGAAAGGAAAATTATTCGGCATAGAGGAACCTGCTATTAGGATGCTTAGAAAAGTACTTATTTTAGGCCAGGACACTGCGAGAATGCTTATGGAGGAGGCTAGAAAAACACCTTCTATGGTTTATTCTTCCCTATTGGAAGGTTTAGCTGGAATTGTGGAGACAGGTAAAGGGCTAAACGAGTTTCTAGAGTCAGAGTTTATGAATCTTCTAAGAAGTAGAGAGGCAAAAGTTAAGGAGGTTATGAATTCCATGGCTGTTTTAATGGAGATTTTCATAAGCTTAGTCGTTGTCATGCCTCTAGTTTTAACTATAATGTTATCAATAATGGCCTCGCTTGGAGCAGTAGCATTACCTATTAGTCCGTTGCAAATACTTTTCCTAATACATTTCATAATAGCTCCGACAATAGCTGTAATGATTGTTTTAATGATTGATTCTTTAGTGTCTAAGATTTCGGGGTAAGCTGATGGCAAGAAAGCTTAGAAAAAGAAGAGTAATATCCGGAGGTACTTTAGCACTAGTATCATCGTCTCTTACAGCACTACTTATACTCTTCGCAAACCTCATAGTTTTTAAAATAGCTGACTACACGAAGATTTTGGTAATAGCGGGGCC
>NJED01000051.1 GCA_002254745.1 Desulfurococcales archaeon ex4484_217_1 | reverse complement strand
TCCTCAATAATCCCTTTAGCACCTAACTTAAGAAGCTCAACAACATTTTCAGGAAGTTTCTCTTCAATACCGTATTTTCTAATAATTTCTAATGCATCTGAAAACGTTGTTGAATCGGGTGCTGTAGGTCCTGAGGCTATAAATTCTATAGGATCTCCAACTACATCTGAAATTATTAATGAAACTGTTGTTGCTGGGAATATTTTCTTAGCAAGCCATCCCCCCTTAAATAGTGAAAGATGCTTTCTAACGGTATTTATTTCCTCTATTGAAGCACCTGATTTAAGAAGAATCTCTGTTGTTTTCTTCAAATCATCAATGGGAATCTTAGATCTGGGAAGTTCAGCTAAAGCGGAACCCCCGCCTGAAATAAGCACTAAAACCAAGTCTTCTTCTCCAGCTTTTTCGGCAATTCTAATAATTTCCTGTGCAGCTTTAACACTTAATTCACTAGGTATAGGGTGGGTTGATGGTAAAAGCTTTATTTTGACTAAGTCATATTTCGACGTGAAATATTTCTCCTAATAGCTTCCTCAGGATCTGCAGCCTTAACTGCAACCTCCAATATCTTAAGGATTTTTCTCCTAGCTTCTTTACACTTATCACATAGTCCATTTCTAATTATGTTTTCGTAATTTTTAATGATCAATTTAAATGCCCTCTATCTTCCTAAGTTCTATGTGTAAATCCGGAAGAATTATTGTTGCATAGTATCCTTCAGCTAAAGGGCCTGGATTAACTATTTTCGTTTTACCTATTTCGTCAACTCCTCTAGACTCGTGAACATGACCGCAGAGAAGTAGTAATGGCTGATATTTTTCAATAAACCTCCTTAAGTATTTCTTACCTATATGTGCTCCATTATATGCTATGTCTGTTTTTGTGCCGTAAGGTGGATAGTGAGCTATAACTATTGTTTTACTCATATCCGGTTTTTCCAACTCTATTTTCTCATGAATATCGGATGAATACCCGATAATGTAGTAGTTTTCGGCCTTAACTATTTCGCCCTTAATGTTTATACCGTATTCATCCATTAGATCTACTATGTAGCTGTCGTCGAGATTTCCCGGAACAGCATATATTCTCGTTTTCGCATTGGCTAAAGCTTCAGCTACGAAATCGCATTCTAAATCCCCTGAAACAACTATTAAGTTGAAGTTTTCTGATTCAGCATACTCTAAAATGTATTCCAGGTAACTATACTGGCAATGAATATCGCTTATGTGCAGTATTTTGAACATTATTTACCCTTCTAACACTTTATCCTCAGGCTTATGCGGTACCTTAATTACTACAATTTCTAAGGGTTTATCTAGAGCTTCCACAGTATGTTTTTCACCTGGCTCAATAATTAGTATTGAGCCTTCAGTAACATAGAACTCGTTTGTATTCCTTTGCGATTCCACAAGAACCCTACCTCTACCCCTTAGGAAAATGAATATTTCAAAGTGTTCTCTATGGTAATGTTTTCTAGCAGTAGTATTTGAAGGAATAATGACCTTTAACAAGCCTATTTGCTCACTACTTACTTCTAAAACCTCAAAAATACTTCTAAAGTAATTTTCTCTTTCAACAACAGCTATGTTGTCGAAATTAAAGAACTTAACCAAGACCACACAGCCTCTCATAATTTGAGTGTCAGCCTATCGACCCCTCGTCATAGCTTAAACGCTAAGCCTATGTCGACTTCATCATCTGAGAAAACTGTAAACAGGGAACATATATTTAATACTAGCTGTTTCTTCCTTCTGAAGCTAAATAGAAAAGTCTAAAAATAGAGGTTAGCGAAAAGAAATAAGGAGGAAAAAGGGCCCGTAGCTCAGCCTGGTTAGAGCGACGGGCTCTTAACCCGTAGGTCCCGGGTTCAAATCCCGGCGGGCCCGCCACAAAACACTTCCCCCATCATACACCCTCCACGTGTTAAGGTGCTTATGTTTTGCTATATGAAATAGGCGATGGCATCTCCATTGTGGCTGGTTATCCGGGATTATTTCTTACAAAACATGACTCATTAGTTATTGCAGATGTTCATTTGGGTTTTGAAAGCACTATTTCGGAAAGCGGAATATATGTTCCAAGAAGACAGTTGGCTAAAACTCTTGAAACCTTAGATGAAATGATTAAAATTACTAAGCCAGCTCGGGTAATTATAAATGGTGATTTAAAACATGACTTTAGTAGGTTGCTAAGGCAGGAGAGAGAGGAAATAGTGAAGCTTATAGATTTTCTTAGAAGTAAAGGGGTTAGTGAAATAATTGTTGTTAGGGGAAATCACGATAACTACGTTTCTCTAGTGCTTAAGGATTTAGGTGTAAACTTAGTTGATAAGTTAATTATAGGTAAAATAATGATAACTCATGGTCATGAGCTTTTCGACCCCAAAAAATACAATGTAAAAACAATAATCATAGGTCATGAACATCCCAGTATAAGTTTAAGGGATGAATTAGGGATAGCATATAAGTTCCAATGCTTCCTGAAAGGGAAGCTTATAACAAACCATGAAATAGTAGTTCTAGCTCATATGAGCCTTTATGCTTCGGGAAATCCTGTAACACTAGATAGGGAATCTTATCTTTCACCTATAGTTAAAAAGTATGGTTTAATAGAATATTTCAAACCTTACATTGTGGATAAAGAGGTGGGTGTTTTAGAGCTTCCCATGCTTAAAGACTTGGTAATGATGTAGATATTTTAGGGATTTTTAAACAGTTATACTAGGTAAGTTTATAAAATTTAAAAAGCTTCTTAAACACTGTAAATGCTATTTTAGAGATGGCGCTTATGGCGACACCTAGGATTAGTGTTAAAATAGAAAACATAGTTTCAACAGTAACTCTAGACCAAAAAATAGACCTTTACGCTATTGAAAGAAGCATCCCCGGTGTAGAATACAATCCTGAACAGTTCCCAGGACTTGTGTTTAGACTTGATAGACCAAGGGTTACCGCACTAATTTTTAGCTCAGGAAAAATGGTAGTAACAGGAGCTAAAAGCACAGACAATTTGAAGAGAGCTGTTAAGAAGATAATTAAGATTCTAAGGGAAAACGGCATAATAATAACGGGTAGGCCAAGAGTTCAAATACAAAACATTGTTGCTTCAGCAAACCTAGGTGTTGAAGTTAACTTAGAGATGGCCGCGTTACTACTAGAAAACTGCATGTACGAGCCAGAACAGTTCCCAGGACTCATATATAGAATGGATGAGCCAAGAGTAGTGCTTCTAATTTTCAGTTCTGGAAAAATGGTAGTAACAGGGGCTAAGAGAGAAGAGGAAATCTATGAGGTAGTTAAGAAAATCTACCATAAGCTAGATGAGCTGGGATGCCTAAGAAAGTAAAACTTTTTCTTTTCACCCCTACCTAAATTAAGCATTGGGTTTAGGGATTGATACTTAGCGATTTCGACTTAAAAAACTATATTAAATCAGGTAGGCTCAAAATAGAGCCTTTTGACGAATCAATAATTAGAGAAAACGGTTTAGACCTTAGACTAGGTAATAAAATAGCTAGATTAAAG
Source organism: Desulfurococcales archaeon ex4484_217_1 (assembly GCA_002254745.1). GTDB lineage: Archaea > Thermoproteota > Thermoprotei_A > EX4484-217-1 > EX4484-217-1 > EX4484-217-1. The sequence goes on along the minus strand of NJED01000051.1, from coordinate 3,387 downwards.
AGAACCGATAAGGTCCTAGATGTTTTAAACGCTCGCGAAGCAAATATTGAAGATTTTTATGAAGTAGAAGAAGGAGAAGAATTCGTAATATACCCTAACGAGCATGTCTTACTTCATACATTAGAGTACATCAAGCTACCGCCTGAGCTCATGGGATTCGTAAATTTAAGAAGCACATACGCTAGACTTGGCATAATGGCTCCTCCAACAATAATTGATGGAGGGTTTGAAGGGCAATTAACAATTGAGCTTATAGGTAGTTCGTTTCCCGTAAAATTATGTGCGGGAATAAGGTTTATACACGTGGTTTTTGCCAAACTTTCAAGCCCTGTCGAGAAGCCATATAGCGGAACTTATCAGGGCCAACGCGGAGTTACATTACCTAAGATCTTCGGGAATTACCAAATAATCTAACGTAGAGATCAACAATATCCTCCTTATTAACATAAAACTTACCGTTTTTAACATGAACCCTTACACCTTCAAGTTTAAGAAGTTTAGCCTTGAATTCTATGGAACCACCCCTATATCCTCCGATTTCACCGCTAGAACGTACCACTCTATGGCAAGGTATTTCTATTAGCCTCTCATTTTTAGCTAAAATTCTTCCCACAACTCTAGGATGTATGTTAAGAATTTTAGCTATAGAACCATATGTTGTAACTTTCCCTATAGGCACTAGCTGTATAAGCGTGTAAACGAGTTCTTTTAGGAAATTACCCATTTTTAATACCGAAGGTCCTCTACCGTTCGCCCGAGAGTGATACTTTATTTTGTCTTAGATATGGGCGGTTCTCGGAAACCCGAGGCCACCAATAAATTTATTAGGTAATAGCGGTTTATAAGTTTAGAACATGATGAAGTAATGAGAAAACATAAACTAGACATACACACAACATCAGCACACATAATAGCCCTGAGAGGACTTAACCATAAATCAATATAAACTCCCCCAATAAACATCAAAAACCATACTACCCCTTACTGAAAACACTTATTCACACTAAGTTTTTCTTAAACCTAGGTTACATATTATATAGTTTAGTGAAGCAATGATGAGCAGGCTAGGAGCTGAATTTGGTGATGGAGAAGGTAGGCCTCTGAGCTAAAAACTTTAGCGAAGTGTAAATATATGGCTTCTAAGGAGAACATGTGGGAGAAAATTGTCAGGGAAATTAAGGAGTGTAAGAAATGTAGACTTCATAAGTATAGGAAAAACCCTGTTCCCGGAGAAGGATCTTTAAATGCAAAAATAATGTTCATAGGTGAAGCTCCTGGAGCTAAAGAAGATGAACAAGGCAGACCATTTGTGGGTGCAGCGGGTAAGCTTTTAACAACATTACTCGAGAGCATAGGGTTAAAGAGGGAAAATGTTTTCATAACAAACGTTGTTAAATGCAGACCTCCGCATAACAGAGATCCTTTAGATGATGAAATAAGTGCTTGCTTACCATACCTAGTAGAGCAAATAAACATTATTAAACCTAGAATCATTGTTACATTAGGCAGGATTTCAACTAAAACAATATTTCAGCTTGGAGGTTTAGTCTTTAAAAGCATGAGCAAAGATAGGGGTGTTATTAGAGAAGCAAAGATAGGCGAAGTAGAAGTTAAAATACTCCCAACATATCATCCAGCAGCAGCACTTTACAATCCCAAGTTAAGGTCTAAGATAGAAAGTGATTTTAAAGCATTAGCTAAAATCTATAAGAGCATAGAGGAGGGCAGTAAGAGAAAATACACGCTACTTGATTTCCTGAGGGAGAATTGATGGTTAAAGTAAGGAAGCCAAACGACATTTTAAGATACGGCTACCGCTATCTTCTATCGTACCCTAAAATGATACTTCCCTTCATGATATATGAAGCCGGAGTTATTGTTGGACAAGCGGTAATAGTAATAGCCTCTCTTTCCCTACTAAGCTATTTTAAAGCATTCAATCTAATCCCCAAAATCGTAGAATCTATTGAGGCTAGAAATTTCGAAGCACTTGCATCACCCGAAATAATGCAGCCAATACTTATAACATTAGGCATCGCCGGTATAGCGTACATGTTGATAAGAATAGTCTTTGATAGCTTCGTAAAAGCAGGTCTTTACCCATTCCTTCAGAAAGTACTTATCGAGAGAGAGGTTAGTACGAAGTATTTCTTAGAAGAAGCATTCAGGAACTGGGCTTTGGTGTTTAAAACAAATATGCTAATATATTTCTTCGCTGCAATACCGCTAATTCCTTCGCTAATACTTTTCTATTTGAGCTTTGAAAAAATAATTGCTGGATCTATTGAGGAACTTGGTTTTTCAGCCTTAACATTTATTGCCGGAATATTCTTAGCATTGATTATCTATTTAGCGCTGGTTTTCGCTCCGATGGCTGCATCAATAGATGAAAACTCACCGCTTCAGAGCATTATTAGGAGTGTTTTGATGGCTAAAACTGAGGTTGGCGCGATAATACTTTACTTTTCAGCACTAGTTGCAGTAACACTTGTAGCTATAGCTGTCGAATCAGCTGTTAAATCATTCTATATAACATTAGGCAGCTTAGTTAGTACAGTAATTAGCTTAGCAATAATCCCTATTCTCCATCTATACCTTGTAGCAGTCTACGAAACACACAACAATGAAACCCTACTTGAACCCTCAAAAGCGAGGTTAACGTTTAAGCTAATGTATACAACGTTAAATAAGGGTTTAAAGCTCATAAGGATATTCTTTACAACGAAATACGGTTTAATAGCGCTGATAGTAACATTTATCGTTTTCCTTATAGGCTTTACTTTAGGATACTTAACTGTTGATCCTGAGATAAGATCCATCCTCATAAACTCGGGAATTATTGTTCCAGGAAGGCTGAATCCCGAATTTAAGGTGTATAATAGAATATTCCTTGGACTAGATATTTTCTTCCATAACTGGAGGACTTCTCTTTCGACAGCAATGTCAGGTATCGCTTATGCCATACCTTCAACAATATCTACTCTCTTCAACGGCTACGTCATAGGTGTCGTTTATGCTACAATAAATGATCCCATAAAAGCGTCAGCTATAATTCTACCTCACGGAATATTAGAAATACCAGCGTTTCTTCTGGCTAGCGCATCAGGCATTCTTTTAGGATTTAAAATGATAATGTTGAGGGGAGGTAAGGTTTCTTTAGAAGAGGTCACTATTGATCTTGAAAGAACAGCGATTTTCATAATAGGTCTTTCACTTGTTTTCTTAGTGGCAGGTATTATAGAATCTAATGTAACCCCGATAATTGCTGAAATGGCTGGATGGAGCTAATGCTTCCTCACCCGGAAAGCAGAGTTCACAATATTATCGATAATGTTTTCGTACTTTAGCCCCCACTCCTTACTGAAGGCTGCGATCGAATATATTTTT
>NJED01000005.1 GCA_002254745.1 Desulfurococcales archaeon ex4484_217_1 | reverse complement strand
CATGAACAGTTATCTCTACTTCATCATAGAATAAAGTAACAGCCATAGCTAAAATGTTAAATCATGGACCTAAATTAGCGATAGATGCGTACATACGGACTCTTACAGTCTTGCTAACCAATGTTTTTCCTCCACGAAGAGAGTTGTTTTTAAGGGAGAAAAACTAACATAGTAAATGGCCGATGAGGACACAGGGACGTTCGGAAGCCATGAAGAAAGGTGGAGCGACCTGAGGCTTCTAACTTGAAGCTATAAGTGTTATTGTTTTTAAAACACCGTCCATGCTCCTCAAAGAACATACGGTTCTATCTAAAGCCTTGAACGTAGGAGCCTCTATTCTAACAACAATATCGAATTCCCCATACACTATTTTAACTTCCGTCACATGGTCTAACTTGCTAGCTTTTTCTTTAACCTCATGTTCTTTCCCTAGAGCAATGTTGAGAAGAACATAGGCTATGATTCTTTCCTCAGACACCGTTTAACACCAAGTATAGTAGATTCGTTGAAGATAAAAATATGTTTACCGATAGTTTCGGTCTACTCTACTTTATAAATAACCCTATTTTTATGGGTGAAATCTTGAGAAGAAGGGTGAGGAAAGCTGTTTCACCGATAATAGCAACATTGCTTTTAGTATCAATATCGATAGCAGGAGTGCTGATAGTTTACAGATTTATGAGTACTGTACTTACGTCATCAGCCAACGTCATTGGGTTGCAGGTAGTTGATAAACAACTCAAGGTGCTTAGTGACGGTTCTGCAGCATTTTACATATCAGCTAAGAATATAGGAAATACGGAACTTAATGTTATAGAAATCAGAGTTGGAGAATATATTGAAAACTTCACAACGCCTGTTAAAGTGAGACCAGGCGATACGTTTACTCACAATACCGTGATTACATCAATAACATTTGAAGTAGGTAAAGAGTACCCAGTAATAATTAAAGCAACATTACCCGACGGATCCGAAAAGGTATTTCAAGAAATAGTTAGAGGTGAGTAAACGAAAAATGTTACACAAAAAAACTAAACATTATTTTTTTAGCGCAATATCTAACATAGTATCTGCAATAATTTTAATATCAATAGTTATAGCTACTTACCTCATAGCTTATCATAGAATAAGCTATTTAGCAAAGTTGAGATCGCTTTCTCTCGTAGAAGCATACGATAAGCAAACGGAGAGGTTGGCAACATCATTCTCTATAGTTGATTTCTTTACCAATAAAAGTAAAACCCATTTAATAGTTTATAATTATGGCTTTATAGAGGAATAAGTAATATTGTAGCTGCTATACTGTTTATAGTTCTCCTGATATCTACCTTAGTGTTCTTAGCCCCCATAATCTCTGCGCAAAGCAGATTCATAAACGTAGGCAAGGAGGCTATAAAAGTAGAAGCAATAAAAGGTAAGCCTTCTTTACATACGTTAACGGGGAATTATACGCTGCTGTAACTAACGAAGGGGATGTTAAATCAATACTAGACGTACTTTACCTTAGATGTAATGAAACATTTGACATACAAAGACTCAACGTAACGGTGCTTCCTGAAGAAGCAGTCTACATAAGAATTCCCGGCAACAAGAACAATTATACAAAAGCACTAATCATTACAGAGTATGGTAATGTATTTTATATTAAAGATCCAGAGACATTAAATAATGTTTTACCTAATAACTCATCGCTAACTATCCCATATACTATCACGTCAATAGTTAACCTCACAAGAACAGGTATTAACTTATGGTCAGGTAACTTAGTTTCTACACAGATATGGTATGTGAGTAAGAACGAGACTATAACATTCATCAATACTACGGACATTAAATACTTTACTACATGGACTGAACCTGCTGAAACAAGCAGTTACTGGAGCAGTGTTTTAATGAATGAGAACAGTTTCTCCCTTGATGAACACATTTACTTAGTTAGCACTGATGGTACTCAAAGACATTGGTTTATATATTTAATAAAATTACCTAGTTCCGAGAACATTAAGGAAGTTTTATTGAACCTTACAGTGGCATATTATGTTAAAGCTAGAACAGCAGCTGATGAAGTCTCGCAAGAAATATATGTTGCTCTAGCTGATGAAGAACAATTACTATCTATTACTACAACTACTGATTCTCCTGCAAACGGCTATAAAGACTATAGGGTTTTAATGGAGAGAGATTTTCCAGACTTTCTTTACATTAAAAGAATACTAAAAGTATTTATTCCTGAATGGAGGAAGCTGCTTAGAAGCGACGTTATAAACTATGTAGTTGATATGAAGCTCCCTATAGAATCAAGTAATGTAAAATACCTTGCTGTAATCATTGTACACGATTTTATAACGCATTCCGTTTCATCAACAACACCTAGGTATGCAACGTACGCAGCAGCTGTTCAAATTAATAGTATAACTGTTAGGTAGGTGGAGATGATTATTCAAATACCTAATTATAAACCTGAGTTTAAGAAGCTCCTAGAATATAATGTAGGTGAAGCTGTTGTTAGTATTATTGAACATAAGGGCAAAGGCTACTATATTGTTCAAGAACCTAAGCTGGAAGGTGAAGCTCTGGAAGTATTTAATACGCTAATGGATTACTTATATAGGAGCTTAAAGCCCTTATATATGGAGACAGAGCCTGTAGGATACATTGAAGGAATACTTGAAGAAGCTGCTGAAGAACTAGGTATAAAGGATAAATACGAGAAATTCTACGATATACTTCATTATTACATTATAAGAGACATTGTAGGTTATGGTAAGATAGATGTTCCTATGAAGGATCCTAGGGTTGAAGAATTAGCTGTTGAAGGTCCAGGCATACCTGTAGCTATAGTTCACAGAGATATCTCAGAGTACCCGTGGCTAGACACCAATATACGTTTTAACGGTGAAGAAGAATTAAGAGCTTTTGTGCAAAAACTTGCTCTTCGAAGCGGTAAACATGTTTCTACAGCATATCCTATCTTGGAAGCAAGACTTCCCGAAGGCCACCGTATAGCGCTAACTTTATCTAAGGAGATTAGTGGCCGAGGCTCAAGCTTCGTAATAAGGAAGTTCCCTGAGCAACCGTTAACCATAACCCATCTTCTTGCCCTAAATACTCTCAGTCCTTTAGAAGCAGCATATTTATGGCTTATAATTGAAGCCCAAGGTCTCATATTCATAATAGGTGCCATGGCATCTGGTAAGACAACGCTATTACAATCCCTCACCACTCTAATACCTCCCGATTCTAGAGTAATTACAGTTGAAGATACTCCCGAGCTAAGATTACCTCACGAACACTGGGATCCCTTGTATACGAGAAGATCTTATAGTCTCACAGAGAAGTGGATTAACATAGACTTACATACTCTAGTTAAATTTGCATGGAGAAGAAGAGCTGAATATATTATCGTCGGTGAAGTTCGTGGAGAAGAAGTGCAGGTTCTAGTTCAAGCTTCAGCTAGCGGTCACGGAGGGTTAACTACGTTACATGCTGACACGGTAGATTCAATGATGATTAGACTAATGTCCCCGCCTCTTAATGTTAAGCACTCTTTTCTTTCACTTATATGGTCAATAGCCGTTATGAAGAGATTAAGAGATATTAGAACCCATAAAATTATTAGAAGATTAACAAACATTTATGAACTAAAAATAGAGGGGAATCTAGTAAAACCCGTAGAGATATTCTCGTGGGATCCTAAGCTAGATAAGCATAAACCCGAAAAACCGCAAGATGTCTACGAGAAAAGCTTTAGACTCAAAATGCTGGCTGAACGATATGGGTTATCCGACGATGAAATGTTTGAAGAGCTAAAGACGAGGAAAGAGTTCCTTGAGAAACTTGTAAGAGAAGATGTCTTTGACTACGATAGCGTGGCTTTGAAGCTTTTCGAGTTCTACTCTGCAAAGAGGCATGGTGGCTAACATGAGTAAACGAGGTAATCGCAGAAATTTAATGAATGGTATTGCGAATAGCATAGTATTTAGACGTATTGTTAAATGGTATTCTAGGAAAATATCATCCCTAATGCTTAAAGCTAGATGTTATAAATCCCCAATAGCGCTTATTACGCCGAAACTTGTGATTGCTGTGACACTATTAATGTTAGGTTCCTTAACTATGACATTATACACTTGTATGTTCAAAGATTCCGTCTACATTATTTATGCATCACTAGCTATGATTTTTAGCGGTTTATTCGTGTTTTTATCTCCTATACTTCATTTATCCTTACTTGCAAGAGATAGGAGAAATGGATTGCGGAAGGAACTTCCATATTTCCTCCTTTACACATGCGTATTGCAACATGCTGGTGTATCATTTTATACTTCTCTATCGAAACTAGCTAAGTCTCATATCTTCAAGTACTTGAAGAAGGAGGCGATGGTTTTCCTAAGAGATATTAGGTTCCTAGGAAAAGATCCTCTCTCAGCATTAGATAATTTGGCTATGAACTCGCCTCTAAAAGAATTCCAAGATATTATCTACGGATATACTTCACTAATTAAAAGCGGAGGTGACGTTGCTAAGTACCTTGAGGAGAAAGCTAAAGATTTACTTAAAGAACTCAAGTTTAAGTGGAAAATGTATGCTGAGAGAAGTGTTGACGTAGGGGAATCTATAGCATCAATGTTTTTAATGATGGTACTTCTCGTATTAATAGGATCTATAATACTTCCGTCAGACATATTGGTAATAGTAGTTACACTCAACTTCCTAGTAATACCCTTGATTGCTATACTTTCCCTCATATTAATAGACTCACTAATTCCTGAAATTCAGGAAACTAGTAGGAAATACTTAAAGTACTTGCCTGTAATATTAACTGCAGCCATTCTCTGTGGCTGGCTTTCATACAACATGTTGGGAAACACATCTTATGCTCTTCTAACTGCGCTACTTACTTTCACGTTAATTAATGGGATGTTATACTACAGGGATAAAAAGATAATTAATAGTATTGAGAATGCATTACCTGAATTCCTAAGAGATTTAACAGAATATAGAAAAATGGGTTTCACTCCTTCACAGGCCATAACGAGGCTGGCATGGTCAAAGAACTATAATAGGTACTTTAATAAGCTACTAAACAACATGGCTACTCATATAAAGATGGGATTAGGGCTTAGTAAATTACCTAGAACAAATTCATGGCTCTTTAACTACATAGTATTTATACTTAGTGAAATTGAGGAATCAGGTGGAGGCTCTCCTGCAATCCTTGAAGAATTAACGCATTTCATTAACGAAATAAAATATGCAAAAGTTGAGGCAAGGAAATCCCTATTTCTATATGAACTTATAGCCTATCTAACACCTGTTCTTTTAACATTCTCACTAGCCCTTATTTTAAGACTTGTTTCATCAATATTCGAGGTAGAAACGTATACTGCGCTAGGCTCCATACTCGGCCTCAAATTGAACTTTAGTGAGGTTTTTGAGCTATTCAAAATAACCATAATTGAGGCCTCTCTTGTCTTCGCGCTTTTAACAAGTAAGATAATTGACTTTACACTAAGAAATACTATTAGAGGTTTTCTTATACTATTGATAGCTGGTTTAAGCTTTATCTTAGCACCTTATGTTTCAGAACACATTTTCGCATTTATTAGCTCTTAAGCTTAAGATATTCAATAACCTTTCTATGCAATTTTAATAACATTGCCCTTCTATCCTCCATAAGTACTACATCACTGTAGCCTTGAAGTAACATGTTATGAGCAAATGGGCTAGGTATTTTTCTAGGACCTAAAATTTTAACTTTTATTCTTCCCTTTTCTATATTTCTCAATATTTTAATGGCATTATCTACGTCCATAAAGTCCTTAAGTATTTCCCTGTATGTTTCCTTCAGTATAGGGAAGCCTTCATATTTTTCGATAACTCTTAGTAGATTTTGTGCATTTAGTTGAAGCCTGTGAACAGATTTCTCAGAGTCCATATATCTCTTTAAGATCATAAACGATCTTTCAGCACAATGTCTAAATCTCCTTTTCAGAAGCTCCGTATTCTTCAGTGCCTCTTTAAGTATGCCGACTATGTTCCGCGAAGAAACACTTGACAATAAATTCTCTACTTTAACATCCCTCGAGGGTATAGTAAGTATGAATCCATTGTCAGTAACAGTTACTTTTACGTTTTCAAAGACCATTTTACTTAAAACATATCCGTAGGCTCTGCTTAGTGCATCATTTACTCTTCTACCATAGAGCGTATGGAAAATTATATTCCTCCTATAATGTTCATCGTATATTTCGACAAGTATTAAATCGTCCCCTGGAACTACGCCTTCTGTGAAAAGATATTCTTCGAGGATATACTTGTATATGCTTTCAGCATCTTTTCTTTCAACATTATAAGTGTTAACTATGTACTCTATTATTTTATCATGGTCCACATTTTCATCTATCATCTTAGCTATTGTTCTCCTAAATTTCCCTATGAGAAGAGCTGAGTCAAAAGATAGAGGAAGCATTTCGCTAAACCATGAAGGAACTGTAGGTCTTTCACCTTCAACTTCTTTAACTAGTATTAAACTACCATAGCTTCTTACAAACCTGTATGTTCTGCCGCCAAGTACAAAAACATCACCTGGAACTAGTATTTGCAAGAACTGCTCATCTATTGTCCCTAAATACTTACCCCTATCTGTTATGACTGTTATTTTCGCCTCATCAGGTATGGTTCCACTGTTCATATAGTATATCATTCTCGTTTTCCCACGGCCTCTTCTACCGAAAACACCTTCCCCTTCATCGAGCCATATCTTAGCGTAAACTTTCATACTTCTAAGTTCCTCATATGCTCCAGCAAGGTATTTTAAAACGCTCATAAAGTCTTCGAAACTTAAGTCATGGTAATTATAGCTTCTCTTCACTAATTCATAGGCTTCCTTGATCTTCCATTTTTTCTCGAGCGCCATTCCCACGATATGCTGAGCAAGAACATCAAGTGCATTCTTAGGTACTTTAACGTTATCTATTTTTCTCTCTAAAGCAGCTTTAGCTAAAACTGTACATTCCACAAGGTCGTCTCTATCGACAACGATTAGGAAACCCTTGCTCAAATTGCGTAATTTATGTCCTGACCTACCTACTCTCTGAAGTAGCCTACTTACGCTCTTAGGACTGCTAAGTAGAACAACGACATCAATATATCCAATATCGATTCCAAGCTCAAGGCTTGTTGAACAGTTTTTACATATAAAACCATTTACTATGTAATTTCCCATAGAGGTATTTACTAAGCTACATACTTTACTTAAATTCACTACATTTTTCTTAACTATCTTATCAAAAAATACATCACCTAATGCTAACATTTCAAGAAAGATAACTTTATGTAGTATCTCATTATGCTTCTTTAGCGATGCTTGTTCCTTATATATCTTCACAAGTTTTAGCAAATTTCTCCTACTAATATTTCTTAAGCCCTGTTCTACACGATGCGGATTATACTCTGTCACCTTTCTTATAAAGTATTTGCTTAGTCCAAGTTTTTCTCTAATTTCCTTTAACAAGGCCGAAATGTTAGGAATAACATCTCTATTTGAGTAACCCTCCTCTGTAAAGTTCTTGATATTTTTTAAGTCATTTCTCCAGGGGTCAATAATTTCTTTAAACTTTCTTATATATTCGCCATCTAGAATAGCAATGGTATAGCACGTACCTTGTTTTCTTATAGTCCTATTTTTGTTGCGAAAAATATTATTGTACACTTTGCTTCTTAAGGAAGATACTATCCCAATACATAGTAGTAATTTATGTAGGTCTTCGGCATAGCTTCTATTGAACGTAACAAAACCTACGGAGCATATCTTTCCATTTTTCACTTCTAAATAACCATCTCCATCAAAATACCCCGATAAAAATTGAACAATGGCCTCTCTACATGCCTTATGAATAAAGCCCGGAAATACCTCACTCTTTGATTTATGTTTTGCTGTTTTAACTATTTTCCTAAACACCTTCAACAATATGGTTGATGGAATGATAAGACCATAAATTCCTGAAGAAGTTTTTGTAAATTTAGGGTTAATGCCAAATATTTTCACTACGAGGTCTTTATATTTGCTAAGCATTTTAAGGTCGGAAGAAAATACACTAAGCCCCCCATTATACCATGACCCTTCAGCCATCCAGAACCCTAGGAATCTCATGAAATCACTATCAAACTTAAAAGGCTTAATTAAATATTTCCGCTTATTAGCTCTAATATACATTATATCATTCAGTGTAATTTCTATATAATCTAAAAGATTAAGTACCCTTCTCAAGACACCATATTTAAAAGGTATTTTTCCATTAAGATACTCATTTAGGGTTCTTGAACTTGAACCTACCTTTAACGCTATATTTTTTACGCTACCATATTTCTCAAGAATTCTACTTTTTAGCTTGCTTAAAAACGTCTTATTTAACTCTAGGTAAGCGTCTTCAGGTAAGAAGCTGAGAACACTTAATTCCTCACATTTATCCTCAAGATAAGTATTGATTCTTCTTACTATAGCAACATAGTCTCCAATTTTTAGCTCTTCAGCAGTTTTCCAAAGCAAATTACTATCTTCTAGAACTAAGAACTTGTGATCGGGTGTACATTTAATGTTGTAGCCTAGAGATGTTTCAATGAAATATCCTTTCCCCTTGTAATCTCTTATTAACACTTCGCTAAATAATGATGGTTTAAGTTTTAGATCTTTAAAATCTAAGCAGTAAATGCTATTCTCCTTCCGTATATTTACAATTTTTCTCCAACCATTTGTTGTTAATACTTCAGATTCCGGGGAAACACATATAACGGCTTTTAATAGTCCTTTCTTTAATTTCTCTTCAACAGTTAGCCTAATGTCTCTGCTTAAGCTACTATGGTGTGCTTCAATTAGGTCTGCATCTAAGATTCCATTGGTTTTAAAGATTTTTCTTAACTTATAGACGGCTCTCTCGGTAGCGCTTCTAGTATTGGTAAATACAAGTGCTGTTCTATGATTCCTTATAATCTTTACCAATGTAGAATATATTGCTTCACTAATTTCCTCAGCCGTAGCATAAACTATGTCTTTTAAGGGACTAATAACCTTAATGTCTATTGGCTTTGCAAATCTAGCATCAACTATTCTACATTTCCTAGGTCTGCCGCTAGAGTCGTAACCTACGAGGAACTTAGCAACTTCAATTAATGGAGCAATAGTTGCACTAAGCCCTATCCTTATAAGGGGTTTGCCAACATAGTGTTCGAGTCTTTCAATAGATAGGCTTAAATGAACACCACGTTTACTGCTGCAGAGTTCATGAATTTCGTCAACAATAATCCATTTAACATCCTTAAGTAGCTTTCTAAACTTAGGAGCTACTAAGGCTATAGCGAAACTTTCAGGGGTAGTTATAAGTATATGAGGTGGTTCCTTGAGCATCTTTTGTTTCTCGTAAGGACTAGTATCACTCGTTCTGACAGCTACTCTAATTTTTAAACGACCATAGCCTAGTTTTTCAGAATATTCTTCAATCTCTGCTAAAGGTCCAATAAGATTCCTTTTCATATCGTTGTTTAAAGCTCTTAAAGGACTAACGTATACAACATAGATTTTATCTTCAAGCCTACCTTTTTCAGCCAAACAGAAAAGTTCATCAAGTATTCCAAGAAAAGCAGCTAAAGTCTTACCAGTACCCGTAGGTGAGGAAATTAAAACATTATTCCCCCTCTTTATTTCTGGAATAGCTTTTCTTTGAGGAGGAGTAAAAGTACCGTATCTAGACCTAAACCACTCTACAATGTATGGTCTAAGCAGGCTAAATACTTCTTCATCACTATATTCTCTCTCAACAAATGTTATTTCACTAACCATAAGCTTTACTCCTAACTTTACCTCTTAGATTTACCTGTAAGTTTAAGTGTACCCCATAAGTTACATGCCTCTATAAGCCACCCAGCAAGTATTCTAGCTATTCTATGTTTGGCTTCCTCCACTTCAAACATTACACCATATATTTCTTTTAAAGCTCTTACTGCTAATTGTCCATCAACTCTGTTAAGCATGTATTCTTCTAAGTAACTAAGTAAATCAATTAATCCAACAACACCTTTAGAAGATACGTAGGAAAGAACAGTGTCGAAATCTTCGCTTCTTAAGGTAGCTTTTTCCGCGAGTTTCTTATTCCTGCTTTTAGCTAACTCCCAGTATTTAAACAATGGTTCATAGTCTGACACTATAGTACCACTTGCTAATATGGGTTTTCTCTTACTGGACATTAGCTTTAAACCCTTCAGTGCTTTCCTATTTACTAAACCATTATATACTGATTTAAAATATTTAGAACTTAGCTTTAAGCCTGAGGTTAGATGTTTAGTGAAAATAATCATACTAGATCTTGACATGACACTAGTGGATACTTTAGAAAGATTTTTCATAGTATATAATAGGACTAGAGAGATTTTCGGGCTAAAGAAAATTTCAAGAAAAGACTTTATAGACTACTTTAGAAAAGACATGCTAAGCCAAATCATACCCGAAAACGTGGACAAAGTGAGGTTTTGGAGAACCTTTAGAACACTCTATGGTACACTATTTACGGAAAAAGACAAGCCAATGAAAGGTGCATTGAATGTCTTAAAATGGTTAAGAGAGAACAATTATAAAATAATAGTCACTACTGGTAGAGAGGTTGACCCGGAAGAAATATGGGCTGAACTTCGTAGATACGGCATAGCAGAGTATATTGATGAAGTTTATACAATAAAGCAACAGAAACCCGAAGACGAAGACATACTTTTCTCAAGAAAAGGTCTATTATGTCAGATAGTGGAAAAATACAATGTGAGGCCTAACGAAGTTGTTTTTGTAGGAGACTACTGGGTGGATATGGAGGCAGGTAGAGCTGTCGGGACAACAAATGTAGCTGTACTTACAGGGCTAAAAGATGCTAAACTTCTAGAAAAACATGGAGCCCATGTCGTAATAGAAGGTATATGGGAATTACCTAAGGTATTAACGTCTCTTATGCAGAAAAATGTAGCCAAGGAGAAGAGAAATAAGCAGCCAAAATAAGAAAAATAGAGCATCCAACATAGATGTTCTACTTTTAAACTCAATTACAATTTTCCCTAAAGTTAGAAGTAAGTTTGCCAAGGAAATAGCTAATACGAGAAAGAGTAGTAAATAGTAAAGCCTTCTTAACTTCTCTATACGGGATCTTGCGTCAGAATATTCTTTAATCACATTTTAAACCCTAAAACCAAATATTTATTTCCCGAAAAGAGTACTTAAAGTTCAAGGTGTTAATACTGTGTATGCTAAAAGACTATCTAGGATAAGGGACATACTGTTTAGCAAAAACCTTAATTGTTTACTCCTAACTGATACTTCAAATATATTTTACATTTCAGGGTTTAAAGGCTACGAAGGAATATTCTTACTAATACCTAAAGATAAAGAACCTACATTATTTGTTCCTAAATTGGAATACGATAGAGCTAATGAGGAATCTAGAATTCATGTAGAATATTATGAAAACTACAAGAAAGCGCTCGTGGAAAAAATAGAACATACTATGTGCAGAAAAATCGGAATATGTTATAAACATGTTCCACATCATATTGTTGTTTTAATAAGAAATAAGATTAGCAATGTAAAGGTAATCGACATTTCCGAAGACATAGCAAATATCAGAATGATAAAAGATTATGAAGAAATAGAGAGAATAAAAAGAGCTGTCGAAATAGCTGAGAAAGGTCTTGAAGAAGCACTAAACATTGTAGGGGAGGGCATAAGTGAGCTTAAGGTGGCAGCAAAAGTAGAATACACCATGAAAATAATGGGTTCCGAGGAAACACCCTTTACAACAATAGTAGCTTCGGGACCTCACGCAGCTTTACCTCATGCAGTAACATCTGATAAAATTATTCGAAACAGTGAAGTAGTAATTGTAGACTTAGGTGCTACGTTTAAAGGCTATGTAAGCGATTTAACTAGGACTATAAGCGTGGGTAAGGTACGAGAGGAGATTAAGGACATGTTTCGAGCTGTTCTAGAAGCACAAAAAGCAGCTATAAAAGCCATTAAGCCTGGGATTAAGGCTGCTGATGTTGATAACGAAGCTAGGAAAGTTCTTAAAGAATACGGCTACGAAAAATATTTTATTCATGGAACAGGACACGGCATAGGAATAGATGTACACGAACCTCCAGCATTGAGGAGGGAAAGCGACACAAAACTTAGAAAAGGTATGGTAGTAACAGTAGAGCCAGGGGTTTACGTTAAAAACTTAGCAGGGATTAGAATAGAAGATGATGTAGTAGTTACCGATACAAGCTACTTTATCGGTAAAGAAGACGTAACTAGGAAGATAGACTTAGAAGCTGAAGAAAGAATACTCAACGGGTTCCTAAGAGAACACATTAAAATACACTACGTTAGCGAAGAACGAGGAGTAATTAGGACATGTGATAAACCGGAGTTCATAGTGATAGCAGATCCGCTAGATGGTAGTAACAATTATGTAGCTGGAATACCATATGCTTCAGTAAGCATTGCCGTAGCCAAATACGCAAGAAATGCTAGACTTTACGATGTTAGAGTAGGCATTGTTGCTGAAATTTTTAGAGATAAAGTATACTATGCGATCAAAGGAAAAGGAGCTTTTGAAAATAATGATAAGTTTAAATCAATAGACTTCGGTAAATACCCTTTCATACTAGGATACTTGAATAAGGAATCATACGATGTTTTTAAAGAAATAGAAAAAATATTTGGGCCATTTAAACTTAGGAGTTTAGGTTCTGCGAGCCTGGACATACTCTATGTGGCTAAGAACATAGCTGCAGCATTTGTTGATCTTAGATCAAAACTTAGGAATGTAGATGTAGCAGCGTCGCTACTGATACTTCTAGAATCAAATGGTAAAGTTGAAAGCTTACATAGAAACATAGCAGACGTATCTATTCTCGATGTTGAAAAAATATACTCAATAATAGCGTATAGTGGAAAATACTATGAAGAATATAAAGTCATAGGGAAAATAGCTAGAAGGTATATTAAACCCACCCTAAATGTTCAGCAATAATAGGTGTAATGTTTCCCTCAATTACACCAGCTATAAAGAAAAGTACAGCCAATGCAGCAACCAAGACGGCGGTATTCGTTAATTCCTCCTCTAGTACATTGAGCGATATTATCCCCCTAATATATTTAAACATAATATAGCCAAGCCTTAACCCGGCAGCGCTTGCTATTAAGAAGGCCGGGATCTCTATAATGCCATGAGGTATTATTATAGCTGATGCTTTAATAGGATTAGCTACGGTCGCGTATACTATACCTATGACATATCCATTAAATAATGTAGCAACAGCGGAAGGTATCGAGTAGGCAATACCGGCCATGGCTGTTGCTAAAGAAGTTTTCCAGTTATGAAAGAATATATCCAGGCCTAAAAAGATTCTGTTATAGATTTTAAACTCCGGATTCATTCTTCCAGGAACAATAATACCAGAGTTTATTATGATATCTCTTATATCTGGGCTTACAGTAAGTAGTCCTAAAATGATTCCTAACGTAAAAAGGATTATTGTCAATACTAAGGCTAAAAAACCATCCTTTGACATTATAAACTTTCTCAGGTACCTATTTATACCGGCCATAATCTTAGCTATTTTAACTATTTCCCTTAACTCCATTATTCCTGCTTTCACTGGCGCAAAACTCTCATTAAAGTGATGTTCGTAAACTGCTACAAGAAACATGTTTATTATAGGTGTTATAGCTAAGCTAATTATTAGTGCAAATAAGCTAGTTATGGTAACATAAAATATTTTAACTATTCCTTCAATAGCAACAGAAGCAATAGCTATTAATGATAATACACAAAAGTACAAAATAACAGAACCTACTTCTCTTTTGGCAATTCTTATACTTTTATAGACATTTAATATAGGGGTATCAGCATCTATAGCTGCTGCTATTGGTGCAAATATTAAGAGCAAATATAGAATAAGAGCTAAAGCTAATCCTCCTATAAAAGCTAATGCTGAAATACCTAACATTAGTTCGTCTATTCTATTCTCGATACCTAACGTCGGAATAATCTTAGATGTGCTAAAGTAGAAGAGCATAAGTGAAGGCAATAATGGAGAAATAATTATAGAGTATGCTAAAATATTGGTCTTCAAGACCAGCTTCCACCTATAGAACGCGTAACCTAGAAAAACTCTTAAGCTACTATCCCCCTCAATGAGTATTTTTCTCAAGTACGGAAAGAGACCTGCCTTAACGAAGCTATCAAATATTAGGATAACAATTATGTAAGCTGAAGCTGTAATAAATAATGTTACAATTATAGGATGTAAAATTTCAGAGTTGAGTAAATACTCATAATTCTTCCTGGATAATTCCTCTACAATTTTAGGTATTAAGTTGAAGGCTTTAAAATAGCTTAGCAACGAGAGGAAGGATATGATGAATATGGCTTGTCCAACGACAAAACCTGCTTCATAAATCATAAATGGAATAATCATTTTTGGGTTACGTATAATATATTTGTACCCTATTTTCAGTATGTCAATAGGTTTTCTTGGAATATATTCTTTCTCCATGTTTTTCAACTCTTTCTGAAGAAATCGAGGAGAGTATATGTTTTGTTACTCCTTAATTTTTCTCTATAAACCTTAGCGATTATTTCAAAGTCTTTTTCCAATACAATTCTAAGCCTAGGGTTATAGAGGGCGGCCGCTGGATGATATGTAGCAATAAGTTTTACTTCTAAGTTATCTAAATAAGCTATTCTAACACTACCATGTACTTTAGCCATGCTGGCAAAATGCAAACCAGTAATCGAGCATAAGGTTTTTGTAGAAACCCTACCTAAGGTAACAATGATTTTAGGCTTTATCAATATTATTTGCTTAATTAGGTATGGTAGGCAAGCCTCAATTTCATCATCATAAGGTTCTCTATTTCCAGGAGGCCTGCATTTCACAACATTAGTTATGAACACGTTCTTCCTACTTATCCCATTATCTTCTAA
>NJED01000050.1 GCA_002254745.1 Desulfurococcales archaeon ex4484_217_1 | reverse complement strand
GCAGGTCCCGAAATAGGGTGGTTTATGCTTCTAAGAACATTCGCATCCTCTATTTTAGGGGGCTTCACGAGTATATATGGTGCTATGCTTGGAGGATATATTGTCGGCTTTGCTGAGGTTATAGGAATATATTTCTTAGCTAAACCGCCATTTAACGTTCCAACATAGCTTTCTTCTCAATATATTTAATGTTATCTATAAGTTTAAACTTAGAATATGGATACGCTGGAATACCCAACTTCGGTAAAGTACTATTTTTTGCCGGAGGAGCTTTCATAGTTGGTGCGACAACTACTAGACTACTTCTTCTCCTCATGGGCTTATCTTCGAAAAACTACTGTAACTTCAACGTTCTTTATGCTTCAGAAGTAACTAACCAGCTTGCCTCAAACCCTATTCTTTCAATAACCATATTTGCTGCAATGCTGTTAGCTGGTGCTGCTGTAGGAGGACTTTTAGGCTACGTAGCTTCATACCCTGCAATAAGGCTTAGGGAAACATATCTTGGAATAACACTTCTAGCTTCTGGAGAATTGTTAAGAATTGTTGCTAGAAACTATGATCCACTAATATGCGGTACTTTAGGTGTTTCTATTCCAGATGTTTTTGCATGGCTTCCAGTGAATGTTAAGGAAATAGTCCAAGTAGTCATAATGCTAGTAGTAGCTTTGCTAATATGGGTTTTTGTTGAAAGACTAGCTAGATCACCTTTCGGAAGGCTGATTAGAGCTGTTAGAGACAACGAAATTGCAGCAGAATCCTATGGTAAAGACGTAGTTAATGTGAGAATGAAAATACTAGTAATAGGCTCAGCTATAGCTGGTATTGCTGGAGTACTTTACGCACTATATGTTAGATCAGTACACGCAGACGATTTCATGCCTCTAAGAACATTCATAGTTTGGGTAATGGTTATCCTAGGAGGAGCCGGGAATAATGCTGGAGCGGCGGTGGGCTCCTTTATTTATGTCCTAACCGAGAGACTTATCATGCAATATAAGCATTACATTGTCGTCCCATTCGATGTAAACTACGTAAGCTACATAGTGTTTGGAGCAATACTAATACTAATGCTAATGTTTAAACCCAAAGGGCTTTTACCGGAGAAACCAAGCAGGACCTTAGACTTTGAAAAAATAATTAAGAGAATCGAAGAGAGAAAAAGCTAAGTTTAAAATGACTGAATTTTATATAGAACCCTACTACATTACTTGTGCTTAAGATTAGCAGGAATAGAAGGACAATCTATGTGGCAATGCTGTTTATAATTTCAATGATTATACTTTCAGCAGTATCATATACTTTGTCTCCCTTTTACTTTAGTGACTTAAATAGAATAATTAGCTATATTCGAGGAATTATGCATTTACGTGAATCCTCAACTAGGCCAACCGTGACTCTCTTAGTTCATCAGGTGTTTTCTTTAGATTTTTACCTAAGTACAAGGCAATAATTCTAGCTCTTCTCATAATATCACCAACAATACTCTTAGCCATGCAAACAGCCTCAACATGGGGTCCTGTAATCACATCTAAGGAGTATGATGAGCTCTTAGAAGCAATAAAGCATATTGAGGAGGAAAATGCCGTTATTAAGACTATGGGTATGATAAGATACTGAGTAGAATATGTAGATAGGAGATCCAAATAAGATCTTGAAAGGTCCTATACCCAGGAATTTAAAAGAACCTATCTGCATCATAATTTTTAAAGAGAGAAAACCCTTGCCTAAACTGAGACCTCACGAAATAATCGTACTTACTTTAATATCCATGCCTTCAATGTTTAAGGCCATATTCACCCAACCATTTATAATGTTTATTCCCTTTATCAATGCTAGATAAGTATTAGTTTGAACTCTCTGCGGTTTATTTGAAATAACTACCTTATCTGAAGGTATAATGACGGATTTCGCCTCATCTACGCCTCTTTCCCATGGAGCAACAATACTTATCTTACCAGTCTTAACTAAACATAAGCCGTTAGCTAACGGTTCTACATGGTCTATGGGTAGAGAAATTAAAGGTAGTATGTTTAATATTTCCCTCCTTAAAAGAAGTTCTTTAAATGGGCCATCATATATTATTCTCCCCTTATTTAGTACTACAACTTTTCCATGAAGTGTTTCAATAAAGTCTATGTTATGTGTTGCTATAACCACGTTAATTCCATTCTCCTTGCTAATACTCGTAATTTTAGAGAGAAGCTCTATTCTTAAGCTAATATGGACATTGGAGAATGGTTCATCGAGTAGAAGTATTTCAGGGTTTATAGCCAAGGCCCTTGCAATCGCCGCTCTCTGTTTTTCACCACCGCTAAGCTTTAGAGGATAATGGTTTTTTAAGTGGTAAATATTCATTAGTTTAAGTACGCGGCTTACTTTTCTCCTTATAGTTTCTTCATTTTCTTTTCTTACCTTAAGACCGAATGCTACATTATCCCATACTGTCATGTGGTTAAATAAGGCGAGGTTTTGAGGGACATAACCTATGTTTCGCTTTCCAGGAGGGATATTGTCAACACATCTTTCATCAAAATAAACATGTCCTTTATAATTTGTTATTCCAGCAATAACTTTAAGTAATGTGGTTTTACCGGCTCCGCTGGGCCCTAAGACTATGTTAAACTCGTCTTCTTTAAATTGTAGATTTACCTTTTCCAAAATGTGGTTGCTAACGTTAACTAACTTAATCCGAGTCATTTAAGTTCTAAACCCCCATTTCTTTAGGAAATACTTTTCAACCTCATCGAATATTTTGAGGAAAATATAGGATGACATGGACAATACGAAAAGCAGTGCAAGCATTTCATCAACGCTTAAGGTGTTTAATGCTTCTATCATTAACCTGCCAAGTCCTGAACTTAATGCTATGAACTCGGTTACGAAACATGTTTTCCAAGCCATAGCAGCTTCAAGTTTTAAAGCTGAAAGTATTGAAGGTAATGATTGAGGAAGAAATATTCTTAATGTTAAATCAACTTTCGAAGCTCCAAGGGTTTTAGCAACATCCACAATTTCCGGATCTATGCGTCTAATTGCTGAAACAGTGTTATAAGTTAAGGGTATGAATGAGCATAGGAAAACAGCTGTTATAGCGAGCATATCGTTTAAACCAACCCATATTATTAGCAAAGGCACCAAGGCTAATGTGGGAACTACGGAAACTGCGGCAATTATAGGGTATAGTGCTTTAGAAATACTACGCGAATAAGCTATCAAAATACCCAAAATCATACCTAATAAAACACCTAGGGAAAAACCAGCTAGGACACGATAAGCTGTAACCAGGTACTCCTTAACCAAAACACCTGAAGCAATCATGTAATAAAGTTTAACAGTAACAAGTGAAGGTGAAGGGAAAAGATGGGAAGCCACAATCTTTAACTTGGATATAAATTCCCATAACCCTAAAAGAGATAGGACTATGATGTATGGCGCTATTTTCCAATAAATATTCAGAGTTTTTTGTTTAGTAATAAGCATTTCCATCAGCCTTTACCACTTATTTCCGCGGTTTCTGAAAGAACTTCATTAAGTAAGGTTAAATCTAGAACTTCATCAACATTTATTCTTCTCTTCAAGCAACCATACTTATACATTAAGTCAATATATTTTTGAACTTCTAAAGGATCTACGGTGTTTACATATTCTAAGTTCTTCATGGAGTTGAACGCTATTTCGTAAGGTATTTTAAGCTTGGAGGCAACTATTTTAGCCGCTTCTTCCATGTTCTCGTTAATGAATATAGTGGCTTTTACCGTTACTCTAATTAACTTCTTAACGAGCTCAGGATTTTTCCGCAATAGTTCCTCTCTAACAGCTAAAAAACTACCAGGCCATTTTCTCCAAATATCTTGGCTCTTAATGAGAGGTTTAAAACCATTATTAACGACTAGCGAGGCATAATGTTCAGGCAAAGCCGCACCATCTATTTTTCCTGAAATTAAAGAGGCCATTGCTAGAGGAGGTTTCATGTAAACTATTTTAACATTCTTTAGATTATACCTCTCAATTACCGACCGTATTAGGAGATAGTTCGGTGAGCCTTTTCCAGGGCAAGCGATGGTTTTCCCTTCTAGATCATAAATGCTTTCTATTTTAGGTTTAACTACCAAAACGTATCCATGGGTATGGGCCATTGCAACTATTTTTATTGGAACACCTTTAGAGTAAGCCATTATTAAAGGTCCTAAGCATGCCCAAGCAACTTGTATATCTCCCCGGTCAAGTGCAGCCGAAAGTTCGAGGCCTGTTGTGAAGGTCTCTAATGTTTTAATGTTTAAACCCTCACTTTCAAAAAATCCCTTTTCTAAAGCAACCCAAACAGCTGAAGCATGATTATTAAGCTCAACAGCCATATTAATTTCATGGGAACTTTGATGAACAATATTTAAGCTGAGGATAAGTATTATACTGAGTGCCATTATCACTATGATTAATGCTATGTTCCTCAGCATATGTGGCACCATAACTAGTGTGAATAGATGTGTTTTACTATATTTAAAATTATGTAAAACACATATGTTTTACATATGGTTACCATGTTTCAATAGTAAGTTTGATAAACAATATGGAATATTGCAAAGTACTACAATGTTTACCTATTTAAATATCCAAGTTAAAACTTAGAATAACTATTAGAAAACTAGGTTACATGGAATGACAATTAAATGTACTATGTGTGGACGTAGAGCAGTTGTTAAGCTTAGATATGCTAGGCTTAGTTTATGTCCTGAACACTTCATCGAATTTATTGAGAAAAGATTTAAGAAAACTATTCACAAAGTCAAGGTATTAAGAGAAGTAAACAAAGTTGTTGTAGCTGTTTCCGGAGGAAAAGACAGTGTTGCTCTTCTCCATTTAATGCATAAAGTTTCTAAAGAATTAGGATTCAAGATCATAGGTTTGACAATAGATTTAGGCATAGGTGAATATTCTATTGAAAGTGTAAATAAGGCTGTTAAAAACTACAAAACACTGGGTGTTAGCTATAAAATTGTGAACCTCAAGAAGGAGTACGGTTTTTCCATAAATGACGTTGCTAAGTATAGGAAAAGGATAGGAATTAAAAAGCCTATTTGCAGTGTTTGCGGTACTATAAAAAGGTACATTATGAACAAGTTTGCTCTAGATGTAGGCGCAAATGCTGTCGTTACGGGTCACAATTTAGATGATATAGTATATTACATATTTTCAACACTTTATACAGGTAGAATCGAGGATTTAGCTAGAATATCCATTTATACTCCATCAAAATATAAGCTCGTAGCTAAGGTTAAACCATTAGCTTACATATCTGAGAAAGAAACATTACTCTATGTTATGCTTAGGAGATTACCTTTCAACTATGACGTTTGCCCTTATGCTAGGTTAAGAACATTCCATGAACAAATAAGGAGAACCAGTAATATGCTTGAGGAAAAAATCCCTGGCCTTAAAATAACGTATGCTAGAATGTTTCTTGAAAAAATAAATCCCGTGATATATCCATACTATGTAAGAGAAGAAGAACTTAAAGAATGTAAGATATGTAAGATGCCTACAACAAGCGAAATCTGTGCTTTTTGTAAAATAAAATTGGCTATGGAAAAGGTGCTAAGGGATGATTAAGGTTAAAGCTAAACTCATAAGAGAAAATAAGGTAGTAGAGATAACGTTAAGCAGAAATGCTAAGGTAAGGGATTTAATTCATAAACTTGGATATACTGTTGAAGACGTTATTGTTATTAAAGATGAAGTACCCTTAGTTGAAGATGAAATGCTTGAGGAAAATACAGAGTACATAGTTATGCCTGTAGCTTC
>NJED01000049.1 GCA_002254745.1 Desulfurococcales archaeon ex4484_217_1 | reverse complement strand
GGAAGACCTAACATGTTAAAGACTTTATCTACTAGGCAAATAATTTATCAAACAGTATGGCGACTGATTCGACCATGTTTTTGTGATCCGTGATTTACACCTTAAACCCGCTATGAGCATAAAATCTAAAATTTTCATGCACATTACATATGAATTTACTACAAGCGATTAAAACTTATCGTTTTCGTTCTTTAGGTTTTTAATTCCTAGATTTATGATAGGATTTTAATACTCTAAAATACTATTTCCATAATGTACCTTTCGAGGTGAGAGTTTCTTGAGCAAACCTTGGTATGTGGGGTATTTTAAAGGTAAAGACTGGCTTAAGAACATCGACTATACTCAAGAGGAGATAAAGAAAGTTCTTGAAGCTGCGAAAGATCTCAAAGAGAAATTCCATAAAGGCATACCGACACCTTACCTACAAGGGAAGACGCTGTTCATGCTATTCTACAATAGGTCTCTAAGGACAAGAAATAGTTTTGAAGCAGGAATGTTCCAGCTAGGAGGGCATGCGCACTTCCTAAGCCCGCAAGACGTATATACGCCAACCTTACCCGAGGACATGATACCGTATAGGACGGAAGCAATAAGTGATGTTGCAAGAGTTCTTAGCAGGTACGGTAACGCAATAGCAATTAGAATTTACGGAGACGCTGCAAAGTGGTTTATCGGTAGGGGGCATAAAGTAATTAGCGAGTTTGCTAAATGGGCTACAATACCTGTACTTAACATGGAAGACGACGTATACCATCCATTCCAAGCGTTAGCAGATATAATGGCAGCTTTGGAGGCTTTAGGTTGGCCTAAAGATTTAAGCGGCAAAAAGTTCGTTGTAAGCTACGCATACTCTGGAGGACTTAAGCCTTTAGCTGTACCTCAAAGCGTAACTTTAATTGCTGCCATGTTTGGAGCAGAAGTTGTAGTGGCTCACCCACCAGGATTCGAGCTTATGGATGACATGATGAAGAAGGCTAAGGAACTAGCAGACCAGTATGGTGGAAGCATAACGATAAGCCATGACATGAAAGAAGCTTTCGAAGGAGCAGCGTTTGTATATCCCAAAGCGTGGAGTCCTAGAGGTTTCTTCCCACCATACAATAAGGTAGTAGATAAGGAAGGAGCTAAAGCATATCAAAATAGGTTCAAGAACTGGATAGTAACCTTGGGGTTACTCGAAGAAGTAGGTAGACCATATTACATGCACTGTGGACCAGCAGATAGAGGTCAGGAGGTAACTGATGAAGTACTAGATACTTATGAAAAATCACTATACTTTGAAGAGGCGGAAAACAGACTGCACGTACAGAAAGCAGTTATGGCAATGACTATGGGAGAACCTGAAAAATAAGCTTTTATTTTTAATTTTTGCTTCATACGTTCTTGACTATTGAAACTAAAGCTTAGAAGTTGCTGATTCTACTTCCCTTCTTATCTTATCCGTTATAGTTAAGATGCTGCCCAGTATTTTTCTAGCGTCGGAAATGTCTTTATCTGTTACATGTTCTTTTGCAGCTATCTTGTACATGTCATCTACTTCTTCGCTTAGCTGCGTTAGCAAAGACATTATTCGGTCATGGTTTTCTTCAAGGCCTTCAACGGGTTTTGTTTGATTAAATACTTTTATTCTATCATATAGTATTTCTTTAGCCCTTGAAACATATAGTTCAGGGCTTACTTCATACGTAATATTAACTTTTTGTACTATGTATTTTAAGCTTAGAGCTTGAACGGTCGATAAAGAATTCCACTGAACAAGCTCTACTGTATCTAGTATAAATGATAGTTTGTAACTGTAGCTTAACTTCTCGAACTCAGCTGTTGCTGCCTTCAAACTACCCAGTACTTCATTCAAGGTGCTATAGCACTGAGCCACCATAATATAGCCTATTACTACACCTACAGCTGTTCCTATTGCTAAAAACATTACCATTAATAGAAGAGTCCTTCTTACACTAAACAACCCCAAGGTTTCCACCATGTTAAATGTTACTTCACTTATGTTAAAAATGTATTTTAAACTATTCCTCTTAACATTTTAAGGAACAAGCTAAAACTTCGCAGAGATTTAAGTTCCTACTTTCAATAGTTTTGAGAAATTATATTTATAAGTATTACAAATTTTTTACTTGGTGGTTAGATTTGTCAAAATATATTATTGATGATCTCGATAAGAAAATTCTAAACATATTACAAAAAAATGCTGATTTAACATATGCAGAAATAGCTAAGGAGGTTAATGTTAGTCCGTCAACAGTGCATTTAAGAGTTAAAAGATTAAAAGAGCTTGGATATATTAAATTCATTGTTGCTGTTGTTGACCCAAGAAAATTAGGGCTCAACATTAGAGCATATGTGTTTATCAAGACTGACCCTAAAAAACACAATGAAGCCTTAGAGAAAATAGCTAAAATGAAGGAAGTTGTAGAATTATATGATATCACAGGTGAATATTCAGCTGTAGCTAAAGTCTACGCTACAGATAATGAGGGTTTAGCGAAGATACTAGATACTTTAGGGCAAATAGAAGGTGTTCTTTCAACAAGTACTTCGTTGGTTATGAGAGCTATTAAGGAGTTACCTATAGTTCAGCTTTAGACCCTACTTTTTCCTTTTAATTCTAAAGTAGCTTAGATAATGCTTTAATAATGTTTATTAGTGATGCTGCTTCAAGCCTCCTGGCGTATCTAAATATAGATTTGTAGTTTTTCACAAGTACCCAGGCTAGTTTAAGTCCAGAACATGTTAGGGAATAGGCTATTTCAAATAGTTGATGAAGCCACCTAAACTCTTTCACTATAGCGTACTCATATTCGTTTAAACTTCTATTATTGACTAGAACATTAAATAATATTAAAGCCGATTTCATTGAAGGAACTATACCCTCGCCGGTAACTGGAAAAACTGTTCCTATACTTTCACCGCAGCCAACAATATTACCATGTTTTATTGGTTTAGAATACATAGGAGGGTTTAGCCTTATAATGCTTTTGCAAAAGCATAGTATTCTGGTCTTTAAACCTATTTCCTTAACGAGTTTCTTTACGAGAAACAGAGGATCTAGTATAGTGTCTCCTGCTCCTAAATGCCAGTAATTATTACTTAACGGGAAAAGCCATGCGTACCCTACCTTCCCAAACCTAATATATACCGTGTTTTCATCGAGGTCTTTGGTCTTGACAACATACTCTATTGTGGGCATGAGGAAGTCATTTTTTAAACTTGGTAGGAGGCTTCTCCGCCACCCTGTAGCATCAACTACTAAATCGTACTTTCCTACTATTTCTCTAGAAGCTTCAGCCCAGGTTACTTTTACGCCTTTAAGGAGATCGGATATGAGCTTAGGCTTATTGAATGTTATAAGGTTTGAAACTTTGACTTCTATACCGTTAACTATAACTCTTTTAATTTTAGACAAAACATAGTCTTTAATATTTAAGCATACTTTCTTAAGAAACTCTTTAAGCTCAGACTCTACCGTACCCCAAGCACAATAGCAGCCGAGCTTCCTAGACTTCTCATATACATCAACATTTATTCCCTCGCGGGAAAGTAAGGAGGCTAAGAAGGCACCAGCAGAGCCAGCACCTACAATAGCTATTTTTTCGTAATTTATTTTCAAGATACACTACCTTAAGCCGTAACCTCTGATACTTTATTGTACTCAATTTCTTTAAACTTTAACTAAATATATGTAAAGAAGCGCATTCCTCTTAAAAACATTAAACATTCCAAATAACCGCTCAAATACCGGTCCATAGTGTTTCAAAAAGATTTTTCTCACATACTTCGGCGTTATAAGAGTTATTGGAGGCCATAAGCAGCAACTTACGTACTTTACTTCTCTAAAACCTACTTTCTCAAATAGCTTCACAAATTCGCTAGGTGTATGTCCTTTTTCAAAAATGTACGTTCTAGGAATATTTTCGGTTTCAAAATCTATCATATCTTTAGGTATGCTATATTCTTTACGATACTTTTTGAATGATGCCTAAGTTTTTCTCTAAGTGTTTTAAGCATGTTAAAACTAAAGTCTAAAGCTATAGTATGTTTCGATGTACAAGTTAGAAGTCTAGTGTATCTTCCGGTTCCAGCACCTAGATCTATGCTTTTCTGAAATCTTTTACCTCTCAATAAGCTGCATATAATTGCCTCCTCACATTTCTCTATGACTCTAGTAATTCTTAGTTTGCTTGACGAATCAAAGGCTGAGGAAATCTTTGATTCCCCTTTTATCTACTTATATGAAGTCGAGCCATTATCTTTAATCTTTTTGAAAATGTGAAATTTCCCTATTCTCTTTTCCAATTTAAATGGACCGTTATCAAGCATGAGTTTTTCTAAATCTTCTGTTCTCACTTTATCTCTTGAATACAAATTCACAACTAAACCACTTTTTACAGAAAGTACTCCCCCAGGTTTTAGTACTCTATATAACTCTTTGATTAAAGCAGAGCGATCTTTAATCATAGGAAGTACATTATACAATAAAACAATATCAACAGATTCATCTGGCAATCCGGTATTCAAGTCAGAGAGAATTGTTTTTACATTTTTTAATCCCTTTTCCCTTACTTTCTTCTCTACTGACTTAATAGCCAAAGGATGAATATCCAAAGCATATACCGTTCCTTCTTCCCCCACTATTTCTGCAGCTGGTATCGTATTAAATCCAATCCCACAGCCATAATCCAAAATTATATTTCCTCTTTTAGCCCCCGTTAACAAAACTTCTCCTTTCTTATCACGGAAAAGCCCTCGTATTCTCATAAGTACAGTTGCTATACGGAAAATAAAGTTTGCCATTGGTCTTTCCTTTTTCATTACTACATCCCCTTTTCTATAGCTCGATTTCATATAACGAGTATTTCACGCACTTTTTATTCACATAACCTCCTGAAATGAAGTTAAAGTCGTACTTTTGTTTATGAGTTTGAATGCCAAAAAGCTTACGCCACAAGAACGATATGAGTTGATAGGCAATCATAGAAGAAAAAGCTATGGTTGGGAAGATTTGATTTGATAAGAGAGGCTACTTATCATCAAACTAAGTTGACAAAATTTTGTTTCTACGGAAGCGGGGATGCAAGCTCAATAATTTTATTTTCATCCCGCCAACAATAAGTTAATAGAACTGCTTCCAATATCCTAGCAGGAGTAGAGTTTAGTTAAAGACTTCTAACTTATGCCCAGATAAACTCTCGTTAAATCCGGTTTTTTAAGAAGATCTTGAGGGTGTCCTTCGAAGATCTTTTTCCCTGCCACAAGGAGATAAGCTTTATCACCTATTTCCAGAGCTTTCTTGGCATTCTGCTCCACAAGAATGACAGCTATATTGTAACTGTCTCTTAGTTCAACGATTTTTTCGAATATTAGTTTAGCTATTTTAGGTGCCATGTTTGCTGTTGGTTCGTCAAGAATCATTAAGGACGGTTTTCTCAAAAGTGCCATCGTCATTGCAAGCATTTGTCTTTCGCCACCGCTTAGTGTTGAAGCTCTTCTCTCAAGCATTCTCTTGAGCTGTGGGAATAGGGATAAAGCATCCTCAATATTCATTGTTTCTCCTTCGTTAATATAGGTTGCTAGCAATATGTTCTCTCTGACTGTTAGATTTAAGAAGGTATTTTCTAGTTGAGGCAAATATGCTATACCTAGTTTGGCTATTTCATGAGGCTTCTTAGATGTTATATCTACGCCTCTAAAAATTACCTTACCGCTGTATATTGATGTGAAACCAAATATTGTTTTCAATAGTGTTGATTTGCCGCTGCCATTAGGTCCTACGATAACTGTTATTTCTTTATCATTAGCTTCCATAGATATGTCAAATAGTATTTGGAATTTACCGTAACCTGCATTTACATTATTTAGCGAAAGTATGTTTTTCGACATCAATTACTCGCCTAAATATGCTTTTGAAACCTCAGGATCTTCGAGAACTTCTTCAGGTTTGCCTTCAGCTATTATCTTTCCCCTATGCATTGCATAAACGTAATTGACGTATTGTAGTGCTACGTCAAGTCTATGTTCAACGATTAGAAATGACAGGTTCATTTTGTTTTTCAAATACATTATGTGGTCGAATATTTCATGTGCAAGTCTGGGGTTAACACCGGCAATAGGCTCATCCATTAAGACCAGTTGGGGATCGCTCATAAGAGCTCTTCCTATTTCAACAAGTTTCATTTGACCTCCGCTGAGTTTCGAAACAGGACAGCTCCATAAATGATCTAGGTTGAGAAGTTCTAGAATCCTGTAAGCTTTTTCTACATGTTCTTCCTCACGCTTAAGCCACTTACTCTTAAATATTGATTTTAAGAAGCTTTCACCTTCATTTACTCTAGCAGCTACAAGTAGGTTTTCCAGAACAGTTAAGTTTGTAAACAATAAAGGTATTTGGAATGTTCTTACAATACCTATCTTATATATTTCATGCGGAGGCTTACCTGTAATATCTA
>NJED01000048.1 GCA_002254745.1 Desulfurococcales archaeon ex4484_217_1 | reverse complement strand
CAGAGGAAGCCGAAGAACTGATTAACAGGTTAAAGATTAAATGTTCAGAAGTATAGGCCATGTTAAAGCTCTATTTTAGCATTATTACTACTGATTATCGTTTCAATACCGAATTTTCCATAAACCTCTCTAGCAAATGTCTCCTGCGCCTCAGATTCTCCGTGAACTAAAATTATTTTTTCTAATGATGATTTCAAACAATCAATTACTTTGATTAACTGCGTTTTGCCCGCATGTGATGAGAAATCAAACCACTCAACTCTAGCCTTAATCCTCGGTCCACCTTGCTCGAAAACTCCCTTTTCAAGAATCATCCTTCCAGGGGTATTCGGTGCTTGAAAACTAACCAGGAAAATAGCGTTTCTCGGGTCATCGTATATTTTCTTTAAGTAATATATTGAAGGGCCGCCTCTTAGCATTCCTGATGAAGCAACAATTACTGCTGGTCTTTCCTTTAAAACGGCTTTTCTATCTTGCCAACCTTTAATTTCATGAGAAATCCTTAAAGCCCTTCTAAGCATGGACGGGTTTTTAAGAAATCTACTGTGGGCTAGGAATATCCTGTTTATTTCTCTAACCATGCCGTCGTAGAATATAGGTGCATCAACACCATACTTGGTTAGAACTATTAAAATTTCTTGAGACCTGCTCACTGAAAAAGCAGGAATAAGGACGGTGCCGTTATTATCAATAACTTCTCTTACAGCTTCAATGAATCTTTTCTCTTCACTTTCTCTTGGAGGATGATCTGTTATAGCATAAGTTGTTTCCATAACTAGATAGTCTACGTTAGAGCTGTTATGATACCTAGCTGGTATTGTTAACTCTGTTTCAATAAGGTTTATATCTCCAGTGAAGAGCATGGACTTAGAATTTGCATGTAATATTACCGACATACTTCCTGGTATGTGGCCGGCATTTACAAACTCTAATGTGAAGTTATCTACTTCAACAATATCTCCATAATTTACCGTTTTTATATTCCTAAGCATTTTAGCAACTTCTTCATATTCGAAGGGTAAATAATATCCGGATATATGTAAAAAGTCATTCATTAGTGGTCTCAAAATAGCTTTGGTTATGCTTGTTGAAAGTACAGGGAAACTTAACGTTACGAAGTATAGCGGTAAGTATAGCGGTAAACCCCCTGTGTGGTCTAGATGTGCATGTGTAAGTACAGCTGCTTTTATATTCTTAGGGGACACATATAGAGGTAATTGGGGGTTCCCTTGATCATCAAAATTTATTCCACAATCTAAAAGAACTCCTTTATCACTATTCCCTGGTCTAACAAATACTGAGAGCCTACCTACTTCCCTACCTCCACCAAGATTTTGCTTGTTCGGTTTCTTTGAATACGTACATTGTTTAGTGGTTATAAGCTTTATCCTCACTACCCGGGAGAAATATAAGGAAAATACGCAACTATGTAATGGTGGGATAAGGTATGAGGGGCTTATCACCTAGAGAGCTAAGGAGGCTTATGAAAAGATTAGGCATGGAGATGAAACCCATAGAGAACGTTTCAAGGGTTATTATAGAAGCCGAAGATAGGAATTACATTGTTGAAAATCCTCAAGTACTTGTTATGACTATGCGAACAGGCGATACTGTAGTTCAGGTATTTGGTAAAATAAGGGAAGAGAAAAGAGAAGAAAAAAGGGTCTTAGAAATTCCTGAAGAAGATGTAGATCTTGTAGCCTCACAGACAGGTGTTTCTAAGGAGGAGGCTAGGAAAGCTCTCATAGAAGCTGAAGGAGATATAGCAGCTGCAATTCTTCTTCTAGAAGCTAGGAAGGAAGGGTAATGGTCTACTACGTTTTTTCACAGATGGTTCTTAGAGACTTTATAATGTCTTTAACTGTCCTATGTAGAGAGAGAATGAGAGGTATTTTTTCAAGTTCGGCAAGTTTTATTGCTAATTCGTCAACTTTCCTGGGTCCGTGCAGGACAACGGCAGCTGGTTTTAGAGGTGAAGTTCTAACTGCAACCATAGGCGATCTCCCCGCCGTAACTCTTGTAAATATTAATGCTCTTTCGCTTGTCATGCCCATTATTTGGTAGAGTTCATTGCCTGTAAGTGAAAGTATTGTTTTAATACTGTCAAGGACCGTGTATCCGTAAATTATTTTCCCGTAATCCGAGGATGTTAAGAGCTTTCCTTTAACTAGACTTATAAACTCAGTTACATGTATCGGTTTTTCAAACTCACACATGTCTTCGATACTGTCTAGGTGAATGTTCATTGATTTAGCAAGTTTTTTAACCATAGTCCATCCTCTGTTCTCATCTATGGAAAGCAAGCTTTCCACAAACCTCTTAATGAACATAGACCCAGGGGTTCTTCTACTCTTCTCATAGTCGCTAATAACGCTTGGTGAAACGCCCATATTGCGGCTTACTTCAACCTGCGACACTCTGAACATTTCTCTCCATTTTCTCATAGCATTTCCTGGATTCCTACTCCAAACAATATCGCCGGCAATCCTTCTAGCAACGGTGTCTATGATGAATTTTGTAACCAAAAATAGCACCGCAGTATAGCTTTAACGCTATACTATATATACTATTTTAACTCACAAATAAAACCTTATAACCCTAGAACATAATAAACCACATCTGGTAGAAGGGGCCCGTGGTCTAGCCTGGCTAGGATGCGGGGTATAGCCGGGAAAGGCTACCCGACTCGGGACCTTCCACGTAGGGGGCGGAAATCCCCGTGGTCCGGGGTTCAAATCCCCGCGGGCCCACCATAGAAACATACGGTCTTAACACATAATTTATTTCTTTTAAATGCATTTTCATTAGGTGGGAGACTGTATTGTCTGAAACTAGTATAGAGAAGGCCAAGGAGAAAGCAGCTGAAAAAGTTTTAGAATACCTTCATGGTGTGGAAGTAATTGGTATAGGAACAGGTTCAACTATTCTCAAAGTAATAGAGAAAATGTCCAGGGAAGGAGATATTTTTAAGCAGAAACTGTACTTAGCATCCTCGTATGATACTATGATAAAACTATCTAAACTAGGGTTTAGGGTTATACCTAGTTTCTTTACAGGAGTAAAGCCTGAAATATACGTGGATGGAGCTGATGAAGTAGATGGAAACTTAAACCTGGTGAAGGGTAGAGGAGCAGCCTTATTCATGGAGAAGATTTTAGCATACTTTTCTGAGAAAACTTTTTTCCTTGTAGATTACACTAAACTCGTAGACATTCTTGGCTCTAAGAAGCCTATACCTGTAGAGGTAGTACCATACGCTGCATCCTATGTTTATGAGGAACTTGAGAAGATGAAGTTGAATCCTAGGGTAAGATATGCTGGAAAAGGTAAAGATGGCCCTGTAATTACTGACCTAGGTAATATCATAATAGATTTGTATGTGAAAGTATCGGATCCTTCTAGTCTTGAACTGCAATTGAAAAACATCCCTGGAATTGTAGAAACAGGATTGTTCGTAAACTTAGCTGATAAGGTTATAGTTGGCTATCCCAATAGGGTGGAAGTGCTTACTCGATGAGCGAGAAAACTCTAGCTTTTCTAAAGAGCATTAAAGATAAGGCTAAGAAGCATGGAATAGACGACGTCATTTCATACTTAAAGCCTATCCTTGGAGACCATAGAGCTGCAAGGGTTAAGGAAGGAATTTACGAGAATAGGGTTGTTAAATGCTATGTAGTGAACGGCGAAGTGTTATGGTTCTACTTAGGTAAAAATGAAATCTACTTAGTTATACCTGAAACGTATTGTTCTTGCTTAGATTTCTTGATAAATGTTGTTGAAAGGAAAACCGTTCCTTCATGCTATCATTTAGTAGTTCAAGTCTTAGCTGAAGTTTATGGAAAATACAGGAGTGCAAGAAACATTACCTTACTGGAGAGAGAAAAAATACTTAGTGAAATTGAAAAATATGGTTATAGTCCAACACTAGTAAGGATCCTTTTGAGGAAGTAGTGAAAATTTTAATACCTTAAAATATTTGAAATGTTTCTAGGTGTGTACTCAATTGTTTGTTCCTATAACAGTAGCTTTAGCCTTCCTACTGTTAATAGCGATAATTTTAGATACATACTACTCGCATACTGAAAAAGAGGGAGGGAAAAAGTCTTAGAAGGCGGTGCTTGATGGGGAGGCGTAGGAAGAAAAGAAAACTTATTGCAAGGAGGCCTAAGAAGACCATACCCAATGTGTTCCAATGTCCAAATTGTGGAAAAATAGCTGTTACTGTAGAGCTTGATAAACCAGTTAACGGAATAAAACATGCAGTTATAAAGTGTGGGAACTGCGGTCTTTACGCTGAAATGAATGTTCCAGAGCTATTCCATAATGTTGATGTTTACGGTAGATTTCTTGACGGATTTTACAGTGGAACATTGGAATATAAGTTCTTAGCAGCTTCGGAAGAAGAGAAAGCAGAGGAATCAGCTTGAAATACCATGTTAGAATAGGGCCTGTAGAGGAGTGCTTAAGAAGAAAAGCTGAAGAACATACATTACATTTTACACTAATAGACCCTGATAAAACAACTCCACGGGAAGCATCAGAGTTAGCCGTTCGGATGGCAGAGTGTGGAACAGACGCAATACTTGTAGGTGGAAGCATAGGGGTGTCGCAAGCAGATGTTGACAACGTCATTAAGAGCATAAAAAATAGTGTAAAATTACCTGTCATAATTTTTCCAGGTAATGTAAGCGGAATCTCAAGGTATGCTGATGCCATATTATTTATGTCTCTTCTTAACTCCTTAGACCCCTACTACATTATTGGAGCCCAGGTTTTAGGATCTCTTATAGTTAGGAAGTTTAAGTTAGAGGCGATACCCACAGCATATATTATTATAGGTGAAGGTGGAGCTGCAGGACATGTAGGTAGGGCATATGGTATACCTCCCGAGAAACCTGAAATAGCTGCAACATATGCTTTAGCGGCCTCAATGCTTGGTATGAGGTTTGTGTATTTTGAAAGAGGCTCCGGGGCCTCAGATACTGTTAAGCCAGAAACTGTAGAACTAACTAAGAGAATTATTAACGATATTTTCCTAATAGTTGGCGGAGGTATAAGGTCCGAGGATAGGGCATCCAAACTTGCATCCGCAGGCGCTGACGCCATAGTTACAGGAACTATTGTTGAAGAGGACCCTGAAAAAGCCGCTAGGATCATTAGGGCCATTAAACAACATGGTTTTAAAGGAAAATAGGCGCTTCACTATTCTTCACATATGCACTTTCTCATACCGCATCTTGGACAAAATCCTCTTCCATACTTCTTCTTAGCTTCGAATTCTAAATTCACATTAACTAGGTTAGCTAGTGATGTAAGCCAAGCAAGTACATCGGCCATTTCTTCCCCTAATAATTATTTTCTGGAACTCTGAAATTCTCAACCTTATGCACCTTGATATTTAGCTCCCAAAGGTTTATATTAAACAGTTTTTCTCAATAAAACTGAGGTTACCTATAGTGCCTAAGTCTAGGTCTAAGGTTAGGAAAAGGAGAGAAAGGAGAGAGATTAGACCTCTTAGCTCCGCAGGTCTTATAAGTTTTTATGAAGAATTTGAGGGTAGGATTAGGGTTAGACCGCACGTTATAATAGCTATGGCTGTTCTATTTACATTAGTTGTTGTTCTTCTCAGATTTCTCATACCCTTTTAGCCTAATTACTTCCAAGCTCTCTCTTCTCTTAGGAATTAGTAGGCTGTTTCCGAAAGGGTCTTCTAGAATGAATGTAAACTTTTTTCTTCCCTCTATAGCTTCTTCTATTGCTTTCTTAGTTCTCGTATAAGCTTCACTATTTTCTTCCCTATAAGCTTCTAAAACATCGAGAACTCTGTAGAGAACTCCTTCAACGGTCGTTATGTAGGGAGAAGCTATAACACCTGGTTCAATAGCTATACCTAGCTCCGGAATTAAAACGGTTCCTGTTTGCGACCGGACGACAAGAGAGCTTAAATCAATAGGTTTTTCAACTTTTAAAATAAAACGCACTGGTTCATGTTCTTTTACGTTGAAAATATCGAAAAGCCTATATCCGCATTTAATACACCTGCCCGATATAATCAGTATTTCATCAAAGAATGGGGTTTTATAAGTGAATTCTACAATGTGGAAAGTTTGCTCACCGCATGAAGGACATGTTGAAACATATTTTTCGAAAACATTAATATACTTTGACATCGTATATGCCTTCCCGCACAGCTACATGCGTAACTAACAGTACTAATTTATAAGTATGTTCTGAGGAACTCTATCTTGAAAATGAGGTGTAAGGATAGAGTTTATGAGCTTTAGACTACCTACACCTGAGGAAATCAGGAGGCTAAGACTTAGAGCCGGGCTAACGCAGAAGGAACTAGCTAAAAGAGCTGGTGTTAGCCAGTCGTTAGTAGCTAGGATAGAAAAAGGAGACATTAACCCTAGACTTTCAACATTAAAGAAAATACTCGACGTTATAAATGAAGCCTTAGGAGTAAACGATGAAGCCTCCAAAATAATGCACACTCCTGTAATTACTGCTAGACCCGACGACACCGTTGAATACGCTGTTCATTTAATGGACAAATATGGAATATCTCAAATACCGGTCCTTGACGAACATGGTAAAATAATTGGAACAGTCATAGACTCTACTCTTCTCAGGAAAGTTTCAGAGGAGAAAACAGAAAACATATTTAAAAGGAAAGTTGCTGAAATTATGGATCCACCATTACCAGCTTTACCTCCAACAGCAAAAACATTGACGATAACAGGGCTT
This sequence comes from Desulfurococcales archaeon ex4484_217_1, assembly GCA_002254745.1. Lineage (GTDB taxonomy): Archaea > Thermoproteota > Thermoprotei_A > EX4484-217-1 > EX4484-217-1 > EX4484-217-1. The sequence goes on along the minus strand of NJED01000048.1, from coordinate 4,246 downwards.
CTCTCAGAATATCCAGCAGTACTAATAGTTGATAAAGGTAAACTTGTAGGAATAATAACTAAAATAGACATAATTAAAGCAAGAATGACAACATAACCCCCCCGCCCCACCATTTCCACTGGAGAAATAAATAATTTACAAGAAAGAGTTTTGGCTAAATCGTATATATAGAAATATAGAATGTCTATATATCTATTCCAACATGGAATCTATAAACCTCCAGTGGAAATGGTGGGGCGGGGGTCTCTTATTACCTGGCTAGCTCTAGTTTTTTTCCGTCTACAAGAAGCACAAGTTTTAGTGGTACCTTTGTTTTTGCCCACTTGTCGAGTCTTGGACCTATATGCCGGTATGTTAGCTTTTTAATCATTTCCTCAGGCCTTATCCAGCTCGAAGATGTAGATCTAAGCTCCATTAATAGTTCAATGACGTCTTCTGCTAATCTTATTCTTAAATTCCTAAACCTGTACCCGTAAACTTCAGTGTAGACTGTAGCTAGTTTTCTAATGTCTTGCTCTTTATTTAGAATAGAAGGTAATATTCTAGAGGCAATTTCCCTTGAAACCGAAGGAGGCGGAGTTTCTACTGGAGGCAGTTTAGTCTCCTCTACAGGTTTAGCTACGGCAACTCTCGGTACGGGTTTAAGGAGGCCCGTAAGAACTTTTTCTTCTATCTTTGTTACCTCCATAATTGCTTGAATATACGGCCCACTTGGAATCTTCTGGAATGCTTTAAAAGCGTTCTTACCAAAGACCTCTTTTCCATTAATTCTTGCTAGAATCATTTGTATAGAACCCTTGCATGTCAGTATCTCATATTCGTCCCATACACTTCCCTTCTTTAACGATATTTTGAAGTGATAACATGTTTCCCTGCTTGCTTTATCAAGAAGGTTTTTTATAATCTCTTTTGCACGCCCTCTAATGAATCCCTCATACTCACCGAATGTAGCCAATTTAGCTTTAAATAATGGATCCTTTAATAAAGGACTTTTTTGTTCTATATCGGAGGATATCTTAAGTTCACTCATCCTCTTATCCTCACATTATATCTTTAATAGTTTAAAGTATTTAAGTTAGATGCGTAAATTTATTAGCGTATCTTTGAAGAATTATCTGTAGGGATGCGTATTGGTATTGGAGATAAAGGAGTTTCCAAATGTTCGAGAATTCATATCATATATAGACAAGGAAATAGATGGGTTAAGGAAAAGCCTAAGTAAAGTTCTAAAGGACGTTGAAGATTTAAGAGCAAAAGCGGAGAAAGTACGTAAACTAAGAGAAACATTAGCAAGAATAGTTGAAGGACTTGAGAAAACAGGTAGTAGAGAAGTTGATCTTAAGGATATAAAACTCATTATAAACCCTACTGTTGAAGATGAGGCAAGATTAATGGAAGACCTAATATCTGACATGCAGGAACGTATACTTACATTTCAAAAAGTTAGAAAAGCTGTTGAACCGTTGATGGAGCTTGGTGAATTACCAACAGCAATAAAAGTAGTTTTCAAAGATGGAAAGCCAGTAAAATTACTGCTACGTACAGTATAAACTTCTAAACACTTATTTTCCATAAACACCTAAGGCTATATCACATATTGATACTAAGACGTTAGAGAGAGACGCTAATTTAGCTTTAAAATCTTCGATGTTTAGCTCATTTAGACTTAAACTATTATAGTTTACACCGGATATTTTGATAAGAACGTCGTTAACTTTCTTAGATATTCTATGTTCAGCTATTTTGCTTACCGTTTCTGAAGACCTAAAATTCACCGTAGATGCGGACGCCAGCGATAGTTTAGCGAGAAAATATCCCAGGTTTTCATTAAACAATGTTTTAAGCAGTTCCTTAGCCTCAGAAGAAGTCATATTAATACTATGTTTCAATCCACCATTATTGGAAAAACAACTGAGAATATCTTTTAGCATAGATATTCCATCGTATTCTGAAATGAGATACGTCATTTTAATAGCGTATCCAAGCCTAATCATATGCTTAGTGAATTCATTCCATATATCAACGTAGGTATCACGTTCTAATCTTATAGAATACTGAACTTCAACATTTGATGCTTTTTTCGAAGACAGCATTTCACTAATCCCAAGTGAAGTTTTCCTTAAATATCATTCTAAAAAATATCTGCTTAGTAATACTGGTTTAAAATGCCCGTTTAAAAGCAAGTATTGGGAGAAGAAAAAATATAATACTGTGTATGTTAAAGTAGAAAACAACAGTCGGTGCTTAAAACGTGGTACTAAGGAGAAAAAATAAGCTGGCGAAAGAAGGGGAAGCCATAGTCCCTGTGAAAAGAAAATTAAGCGACGACTTCTGGAACTTCATATATTCTAAGTTTAGATTCATGGGCAGGGCAATACTTTACATTTTCCCTAATATTCCTCAGAACATTAAAAGCGCTAATATAAGGCTTTACTACGAAGTATATGCTTGTTTTGTAGGTTTCCTGTTTTTAGTATCTCTTGTTGTATCCGTTGCCGTGATAGTGTCTACTATATTGTTTGTAACATATGTTAACGAATTAATAATAGCTACGGTAGTGTTCTTTGTACTACTCCCAGCTATAATGCTAATATTTTTTGGCCAAGTATTCCCGAAAGCCATGGCCGCTAGTAGAGGAGCTTCTATGGACCAGGAGGTACCGTATGCTGTAGCCTACTTAACAATCATGGCTACAGGGGGTTTAAGTCCTCATAGAGCTTTTGAAAGGCTTTCTGGAGCTAAAGATGTTTTTAGAAGAATATCCTACTATGCTTCAAGGTTCATAGTTGTAGTTAAAGCATTAGGCAAAGACCCTATAACAGCGTTTGATGACCTAGCACGTAGGAGTCCAAGCGATATGTTTAGAGATTTTCTTCTAGGCTATGCTACTACTATAAGAGTTGGCGGTGATTTATACGATTATCTTAAAAGGAAAGTTCAGGGATTGTTCATGGATCTAGTATCTAGGATGAGAATTGCAGGAGACCGTATGGCAACGATTCTTGAAGCCTATCTTGCAATAATAATTTTCGTAATGCTAGCCATGGATGCCATCTACCTGATTAACACTTCAATCCCCGCGGTAAGTATCCCAGCTTTTAGTGGCGTTACGTTGTTCCTGTTTTCCTACGTTTTACTGCCTTTCATATCGGGAGCTATTATGTATATTGCTGATATTCTCCAATATAAGGAGCCATGGACTGAAATAAGGCCTTACATAGTGTATTTCGGTATTTCATTACCCCTAATGTTCATATTTTCCGTGGAAATGTTTCTGCCGTTCTATCTGCCTAAGACCCATGTAATATATAAGACGTTTGAACCGTTCGTTATCGTACTTACACACTTAGGAAAGGTTATGAGCATAGACCCTGCTTTCCTATCATCAATAGGTTTAGGATTAGCCCTTGTAATACCCACATTACCTGCAGCAATTTACGAAATAGTAATTAGTAGAGAAGTTAAAGGTTTAACTAAGGGAATAACCTCTTTTCTAAGAGACTTAGTTGAAGTTAGGAAAACAGGTCTTTCACCTGAAAAGTGTATCATAGTGCTTTCCGCTAGAGATTATGGGATATTCTCTAAGCATTTAAGGGATATGGCTATGAGACTTTCCCTCGGTTTCTCGCTTTCAAGAATATACTCATTGCTAGTATCTAAGATAAGGGCTTGGAGAGCGAAAGTGTTCCTGTATATATTAACCGATGCTATAGAAGTTGGAGGAGGAAGTCCAGAAACACTTGAGAGTATGGCATGGTTCGCTGAAATGTCTGAACATGTTGAAAAGGAGAAAGCCGCATCCATGAGAACGCTTATGGTCATACCCTACATAGGAGCTATAACAGTCATACGACGATGCTTAACGTTTACATTATGGGCTTAGTTACAGGGAAAATAGCTAATGGAACAGTTTCTTCAGGGTTTAAACATGCTATAATACTCTCAGGTTTAACGTTAGTACTCCTCCTAATTTCCTCAGTTTTCGAAATACTAACTGCTCCATTCGTAACCCAGGTGTAAAGAAAATGGTGAAATTTAGGTTAAGGAGAACTGGTTTAAGAAGAACCCGTAAGTCTATAACTGAACGTATTGCTGAATATTTCGCTAGGAGAAAAAAGAAGAAAGTAGAAGAAATATTGATGAGTATTATTAGAAGAGAACCCATAACAGTGCTCCCAATAAAACCTACCTATACTGTAATTGAGTCATACTATGTTTATGAACCGTTCGCCAAGGTCAACATAGT
>NJED01000047.1 GCA_002254745.1 Desulfurococcales archaeon ex4484_217_1 | reverse complement strand
TTCATTTCCAATAATGTGTCGAAAACGGGGCTAATATCCCCTACAGCCATAAACTTCCTATGGAACCATGGATCGCCTGAAGCTTTAAAATCAACTGTTGCAGCATCAAGGTATGGTGCTATTTCATCTATAGCCTCTACGGTCATGTATCCGTTGGTTACAAAAGTGTTGAAGAGTCCGTGTTTTTTAGCTATTTTAGCAGTGTCATATGCGAACTCGAAAAACACTGTTGGCTCATTATACGTGTAGCTTATTCCATCTGCACCATAGCTTAAAGTGTATTTAACAACTTCTTCAGGCGTAGTTGATCTGCCCATAACCTCTTTTTCCTGGCTTAAAACCCAATTGCAGCAGAAAACACATCTGAAATTGCACCCAATAGTACTTATGGACATTACCTCTGAACCAGGGTGGAAGTGGAAGAGAGGCTTCTTCTCTATAGGGTCAATATTCATTGATGTAAGCTTACCATAAACTATAGAATACAGTTTACCGCCAATGTTCTTCCTAGTGTAGCATACCCCAACCATGCCCTCAGGTATTACACATTTCCTATAGCATAGATAGCATAGAACCTTCTTGTTTTCTAGCGGCTTCCACAGCATAGCTTCTCTTAGGCCTATTTTAGCCTTAGACATGTTATTGCATACACCTACTAGTGCTCCTCTACTTCTAGGTTTTACGTACTTAATGTATTTAAGTTCATATCGTTACGAAATCAGAACATTTAAAACATGTAGGCTTAGAAATAATCAACACGGTAGGAGACTATGGCTATAATAGTTGGCGGTCCAGCCTCAAACAATATAGATTCTAAACTAGCTGAAATGCTTAATATCCCCTGTGTTAAGCTTGAGCATAAAATATTTCCTGATGGAGAATCATACATTAGGTTTCCGGAAACAGAGAAAATCATGGGCAATGATGTTATTATAGTTCAGTCTCTTTACAGTCCTCAAGATAAGCATATTTTTGAGCTCTTACTGGCAATAGATGCTGCTAAAGACTTCGGGGCAAAGAACATAATCGTTGTTGCTCCTTATTTAGCATATTCTAGGCAAGACAGAAGATTCCTTGAAGGAGAACCTATTAGTGTAAAAACTCTACTTAAACTGATAAAGCATAGTGGAGCAGAGTACTTCATAACAGTTGATATACATAAGGAGTATAGCTTAGAACATTTTGGAAGGAATGCGTATAACGTAACAGCTATGGAGGAAATAGCTAAACATATAAGAGAGAATATTGAGCTGAGAAATGCTATAGTTCTTGCCCCAGACAAAGGCGCACTATCTCACGCTATGAAAGTAGCTGAAGTACTAGGCGGCATTGAATACGACTATCTGGAAAAGAAAAGAGATCCCATTACAGGAGAAATAAAGGTTAAACCCAAGGAGCTACCGGTTAAAGAAAGAGAAGTAATTATAGTTGACGACATAATAAGTACTGGAGGAACAATCGCCTTAGCAGCTAAGTCAGTAAGAGAGCAAGGTGCTAGGAAGGTTATTGTAGGATGTACCCACGCGTTATTAGTAGGTAATGCTAGGGAAAAACTTCGTAAAGCTAAGATAGATTACATTGTAGCTACAGACACTGTTCCTTCAGAGTATTCTAAAGTTTCCGTAGCCCCGCCTATAGCCAAGGTTCTCAAAAACATTTTGAAATTTTAAGGTTTAGGTAATGTATTTAAAGTACTACTTTCTTCTATCAGGAGAACATGAAACACTGCCTAAAGCAGAGTTAAGAGCCATATTGGAAGCTGAAAATATAAAATACCGTGTAATTAAGAATTTAGATCAAGTAGTTCTGATTGAAGCTATAAATTCTCCTAAGAAAATTGCGAAAATTATAGAAAGAGCTTCCATGGTTAAGGAAGTAGGGATTCTGCTGGGTTTTCACGAAGCAGAAAGCCTTGATCAAATAAGAAATTCTGCCAGAAACCTAGATTGGAGCTTCCTAGCTAATAGATATTTTGCCGTTAGGGCTAAGAGGGTTAAAGAATATTTCCCACGAGTTAAAAGCAGTTTTGTAGAAAGAGAAATAGGTGCTCTCATACTATCTAAAGAACCATCGTCTAAAGTTAATCTTTCAAACCCTGAACTCATTGTTAGAGTGCTTCTTACAGAAAACTGCTCGGTATTTGGAGTTAAGCTTGCTGAGCTCGATACTAAACAGTTTCTGAAAAGAAGACCTAGAAGCAGACCAATCTTTCATCCAGGAGTTTTAAGTCCTAGAATATCGAGACTCTTTGTAAACCTTTCAAGACCTAGAAGAGGGGACCTACTAGGTAGGAATGTTAAGGATATAGTTAGAGATTTCCTTAATGAAGCATCTGATATTATAAAGAAAAATAAGTACCTAGTTTTCGCACTACCACATACTGTTGACCCTTACGAAGTTATTCCCGGAAAAGCTTTTGAACTTGTTGAGACGCATAGTATGAGAGTACATAAAAGCCTTACAAGAATAATCATAGTATTGAAGAGGAGATAGCATAGTGAAGCTTAAGATAACGTTCCTTGGTACATCTGCCGCTATACCCACAATTAAACGCAGTCTCCCAGCTATAGCTCTTAAGTGGAAGGGAAAAATCATACTATTCGATGCAGGTGAAGGCGTTCAAAGACAAATGGTTAAAGCAGGGCTTAGCATTTTGAAAACCAAGCAAATATTTATAACGCACTCCCATGGTGACCATGTACTAGGTGTTTTCGGCCTATTACATACTATGGCAATGCTTAATAGGCAAGACCCATTAGAGATTTATGGTCCGAAAGACGTTATTGAATTAATACTTTCAGTAATTAGCCGTGTAGGACATGATCCTCCATATAAAGTACTGTTGAAACATGTTCATGAAGGTACTATTTTTGAAGGAGAAGACTACATTGTTAGAGCGTTTAAAGTTGAACATGGACAACTGGAAGCTTACGGTTATGTTTTTGAAGAAAGAAGAGCCCTAGGGAAATTTGATGTTAAAAAAGCTGAGAAACTCGGTGTACCTAAGGGGCCTTTATGGAAGATGCTTCAAGAAGGTAAAGACGTCGTTTTAGAGAATGGGAAAATCATAAAATGGACAGATGTGGTTACTCCACCGAAATATAAAGTGAAGGTAGTGTACACTGGAGACACTAAACCCCTGGAGAAAACTGTAGAGTATTCTAAAAATGCTATAGTTCTAATACATGATTCAACGTTTGATCCTACAATGTCCAGGGAAGCTCATGAACAAGGACATTCAACATCCCTTGATGCTGCAGTAATAGCTAAGAAAGCTAATGTTAAATCTCTTTTCCTTACCCATATAAGTGCACGTTACGATACTGAAGAACCCTTATTGAAAGGTGTAAAGGATGTTATCGAAAACACATATGTTGCTGAAGACTTTATGAGCATATGGATTTTCTAATTACTCCTTAGGCATTTCTATTTCCCATAGAGGTTTCCCATGTGCTGTTTTAGGAGCTAACCAGTCTATGAGGTTTTCAACATCAACATCTTCTATGATAAACGTTATTGGTCCAAGAGGGGATTCACCATATGCTTCAGTAAAGGAGAGCCTACCTTGAAATGCTGCTTGCTTATTTAAATGAAACACCAATGATCTTTCGCAGGCATTCTTCTTTAAAATTGATCTAGCTGCATCTAGTATTCTTTCAGCCCTCAATAGTCTATGTAGTTTCACAAGACTTTTTAGAGAATAAGCTTTCGCAACAATAACTTTATTCTTCCCTCTCACTTCAACTTCTATATGTTCAGGGGTGAAGACGTTAAGTACAGCTTGCCTTACTTTACCTTCATCCTCTGTAGGTCTTACTTCTCCTTCAACCCTAATTATGACCAACTAAACCCCCTCGGTAGCAAGTACTTTCCCAAATATTTCATGAGCATTTCTCTTCAGCTCTTCCATACTTCCCTCATTTATAATCATGTAGTCGGCTAATGCAATGACGTTGCCTAGCCCAAAACCTAACTCAACCATGTCCCTTTCCACGAACTCACTCCAGTTTTTAGGGTCCCCTGGCCTATTTCTCTTTAAGATTCTTTCGAATCTTGTTTTAGGAGAAGCATGAACAGCAATAATTACTGTTTTCCCTATTTCTCTTCTATAACATTCAATTTCCTTTAAACTTCTAACACCATCTACTATGACCACATTGTTTTTCAGCTTCTTTATTTTCTTAACACATCTTTTAGCCACAGCATCTTCGCCTTCCTTATTTCTCAGATCTTGAGCAACCATGTTTAAGTTATGAGGCGTTAACGGTAGTCCCCGTTTAACCGTTTCTTCCCTAACAACATCACCCATAACGATTACTGGTAATCCCATTTTCCTAGCTTCCTCAACAACAACACCCTTACCTGAAGCTGGCATGCCAACAACACATACTATAAGCATTTTTATACTTACCTCGCATTAACTATTTTGAAAATGCACTTAAAAGCATTAGCGCTAAGGTGCTAAGTAATGAGCGAACTTATAAGATCGTTTATATCGGTAGATATTGAAGACCCGTTAATTCTTGATAGGATAGAAAGAATAAAGGAAATGGTGCTTTCAACAGGGGTATATATGAAACCTGTTGAGAAGGAGAACATACATTTAACACTTAGGTTTCTCGGGGAAATACCTGTAGCGTTAATAGATGAAGTATACAAGGCTATGTTGGCTGCTAAAACGAAACCCTTTGAAATAGAAATTAAAGGTTTAGGAGCATTTCCTACAATAACCAATCCAAGAGTTATATGGGTAGGGGTATCCAGAGGTGCAGAAGAACTTAGGAACATTCATAAGCAAATAGAAAAAGGGCTTAGGAAGTTAGGTATAAGACCCGATACTAAAGGTTTTGAACCGCATATAACAATCGCAAGGGTTAAGAGTAGAAGAAATAAGAGTAAATTAATTAAAGTTCTTAACCAGTTAGCTGACGTAGAGATAGGTGTTATGAAAGTTACCAGTATAAGGCTTAAGCAGAGCATATTAACATTCAAAGGCCCTATATATAAGACTCTTAGGGAAGTAAAACTTGAGTGAGAATGAAGTAGAAAGGAAAGTTCTAGAAAAAATTAAACCTAAGTCAGACGAAGTAGCTAAAATAAACAAAATATTTACACTTGTCAAAAGTAGGCTTGAAAATAAAATAAAGGAGTATAGTGTAGAAGCTTATGTTGAGCTAGAAGGCTCCGTAGCTAAAGGTACATGGCTTTCCGGAGAATGGGATTTAGACATATTTGTTCTTTACTCTAAACATTTAGGAAAACAGTGGATTAAAAGTGAAGGATTTAAAATAATATTTGAAGCGTTAAAGGATTTACCTCATGAAATAGCGTACGCTGAACACCCCTATATTAGACTTAACATTGAAAACGTGGAAGTTGACGTTGTGCCAGCATTAAAACACGACCATGCATGGGAAGCTGAAACCGTAGTAGATAGAACACCGTTTCACACATCCTATATTAAGTCTAAGTTGAGCAAGGAAGAAAAAGACCAAGTAAGACTACTTAAAAGGTTTTTAAAGGGCATAGGAGTTTACGGTGCCGAAATAAAAGTTTCAGGATTTTCTGGCTACTTAACAGAACTGCTGATAGTACAATATAAAACTTTCAGAAATACGTTAAGTAATGTCGCTAAGTACTGGAAATCAGGATTTGTTATTGACATAGAAAAACACTATCCTAGTGTCGAGGATGCTAAGAAGAAGTTCAAAGACCAACCGTTAATAGTAATAGACCCTGTTGACCCAAAGAGAAATGTTGCTGCAGCGGTTTCTATGAAGTCGCTTTCAACATTCATTGCTGCCTCAAAGTACTATTTGAAAAAACCTTCTCTCAACTTCTTCTACCCACGCGTAGAGAAGGTAAGCGTTGAAAATATAATGGAAAATGTCTCCAAAAGAAAAACAAGCTTAATATTCATTGTTTTCCACATACCGAAGAAGACTGCAGATGTTATCTGGGGTTTACTTAAAAGAAACATAGAAAACATAGTTCATATGCTTAGTAAATTTGATTTCACAATCATAGACTACGATGTGTGGAGCGATGAAAAACAAAAAGCTATCTTCATTATAGAACTTGAGGAAGCAATTTTACCTAGCGTCGTGAAGACCATAGGCCCCCCTGTTTACTTAGAACCTAACGCATCGCAATTTCTTGAAAAATATTTAGCTTCTGAGGAAACAATTGCTGGTCCTTGGATTGAAGGTTCGAGATGGGTTGTTCTTAAGAAACGTAAATATGTAGGAGCTAAAGAGCTTCTACGTGGGAAACTAATACCGCAGTGTTTAAGTGCTTCTTTAAGGAAGTACGTACTTGAACATGGTTTTGAAGTATATGTGGGTCCAGAAATTAAAGAATTCATTGAGAAAGCCGAGTTAAAAGATTTCTTAGTCTTCTTAGCTAAGTTTATGAGGAAAAAACC
>NJED01000004.1 GCA_002254745.1 Desulfurococcales archaeon ex4484_217_1 | reverse complement strand
TCTGCTAAAGTTACTGTACCTGTGTTTACCTCTTTAGAACCTATTTCTATTCTAAGAGGTACCCCACGTAGCTCCCAATCGTAAAACTTGTATCCGGGGGAATATTCTTCCCTGTCATCCAAATGTACCCTTATATTATGTGCTTTCAAGGATTCGTAGACGTTTCTAGATATTTCTAATATCTTATCCCACATGTTCTTGATGGGTATAGGAACTATAACCACTTGTATTGGAGCAAATTCTGGAGGGAGAATTAAACCTAAATCGTCGCCATGAACTGAAATGAGTGCTGCTATAACTCTTTCAGAAATCCCGTAGGATGTTTGCCAAGCATAGTCTATACTCTCATCTGATAGCTGTATTCTGACTTCAAATACTTTCGTAAAGTTCTGGCCCAAGTTATGAACCGTACCTATTTGTAAAGTCCTGCCGTCAGGCATTATAGTATCGAAAGCTATTGTGTATAGTGCTCCTGCGAATTTATCCCAATCAGGTCTTTTGGATATGAGGTAAGGTATTCCTAGAGCGTCGAAGAATTTTCTATATATGTTTATAGCCTCAACTACTTGTTTTTCAGCATCCTCATATGTTTCGTGAATTGTATGTGCTTCCTTAAACGTTGTTACTTCTCTAACCCTAATCATAGGCTTAGTAGCTTTCGTTTCGTACCTGAAAATATTCACTATTTGGTAATATTTTCTAGGTAGTTGCTTATACGATTTAAGCCAGTAGCTTTCGTAAAGCGAAATAACCGTTTCGCTTGTTGGTCTTAGGGCAAGTTTTACGTCTAAATCTTCTTCGCCACCCTTAGTAACCCAGTAAACTTCACCCTTAAATCCTTCAATATGTTCTTTCTCCTTGGATAATAAATCTTCAGGTATAAGTAGTGGCATAAGTATTTCTTCATGACCTGTTTCGTCAAGCAGTTTTCTCATGTAGTTCAAGACAAACCTTCTTATTTTGAAACCGTAAGGCAACCATATGCCGCATCCTTTAACAGGGTATCGTCCATAATCATATAGTTCAGCTTTCTCCATTACGTAATCGAACCATCTAGAATACGATGATCCTTCTTTAGGTATTCTTTCGTACATAGTCGTAACCTTACGCTATACTTTCTTCACAATACTTATTCTATCTCTTTTAAAAATATTACTTAGGAAACCGTTTTCATATAACAACCTTTCTAGCAAATACTATATACCCTGTATGAGCAACGGTCCAAGTCATAGGTCTTATTTCGCCTGGAACGGTTTTATATAATCTCAGCAAGGTATCGTAAGCCTCAATGTTTACAAAACCCTTATGTTGCCTTAGAGAATTTATGGATTTCAACAGCTGTTCCATGGTTGGCACAAATATCGTCAAGGTTCCAGATGCTTTTAAGGCTTTATAAGCTACCTCTACTAGCCTCCATGGCATAGGCAAGTCGAAGAACACTGCATCTACACTTTCTTCGTCTATACCTTCCTCTATGTTCTTATTTTTAAAGACTACGTACTTTTCAAGACCTGCCATTTTTATGTTACTTTTCGCTATTTCAATAAACTCTTTTCTTACCTCATAAGTATACACTTTTCCATTAGGCCTAACATAATATGCCAGTGTTGCTGTCAGCACACCGCTTCCAGTACCTGCTTCTACAACTATCGACCCTGAGGAAATACCTGACTTAAAAACTATAAAACCTAAATCTTTAGGATATATTACTTGAGTTATTCTCCTAAATTTTTCTATATAATCGCTTATTGATGGTTTTAGAAGATATGCTTTCACATTTAGGGATGTCAGGACAAAGTCTCCATATTTTTTACCTATAAGGTCTTCAACGTTAATAATACCCCTATCTGTCTCCAATTTAGGTTTTACACGTGGTTTCACAAGGAATTTCCTATGCTCGTCAATGTAAACAAGTACTTCAGAATTCTCATTAATTACTTCCATTACATGTCCTCCTGAATTTAATGGCTCAGCCCTGGTGTCTTTCTTCATCATTCAGCAATACCAGCCTTCCTCATTGCCGTTTAAATATTTAGAAATACTCTAATATAAGTTAACTTAAAGTTATTGCAGGTAAGGGAATTCATGTCTGCGAAAGTTTATTTAATGTCTATTAAACCGAAATTCGCTTATCAAATATTCACTGGCAAGAAAAAATATGAGCTAAGAAGGCATATAGGGGTTGAAATAGAGGACTACTCAACTATAATTCTATACGTCTCAGGCAGGGTGAAAGCACTAATGGGGGAATTTCAAGCAGGAAAAGTAATAGTAGGTAGTCCAGCATATGTTTGGAGGAAAACAGCCTATCAGCCTGGCTCAGGTTTAGATGAAGATGATTGGCCATACATCGAAGGCTCTGAGTTAGCTATGGCAATAGAAATTTTTAAAACTAAAATATACAGGAGACCTATAAGCTTAGCTGAGTTAAAGAATATAATACCTAGTTTTATGCCTCCACTAAGCTATAGAGAACTCAGCGAATGTGAACCCTTATACTTCATAGTTGAGAAGTTAAGAAAACTATAAGGATACTAAACAGTAAGAGGCTATATCGGTATCTTACTTCTCCTACCCTTGAAACCGGGGAAAACGTACTCGTTACTTCTAAGCCAAAGCTCCTTCCTTAGCAAGTCTCTAACCGCTATTCTAATTACTTCACTCCTAGAAGAGTATCTCCCTATCTTTACCAGTTCGTCTAAGCCTTCAATGTATGTTTCAGGCATTTTAACCGTTACAAGCTTCATATCTTTCACCCCTAGCTATGCTTAGGCTCATTTTATTTTTAAAGTCTAACTAGTAGTAATACATAGGAGTATTATCAGCGTAAAGATAGGGTTATATAACTCTAAAAATAAATACTAGAGGAAACAAGTATTTACTCCAGGTGCAATACATGGGTGGAGTACATAAGAAACCTATTTCGGTAATAGAGAAAAGAACTAGGAGAATTATGGGGGGGAAAACAGGGAGGAGAGAGAAAAGGCCGCTTAGCGAAACAGAGAAAAGAGAACGATCAGTCATTGTAACTACTGAATTGTTAAAAACCATAGAAAGTAGTATTAGGGAATTCAAAGTTATAACACCATATTTAATAATGACAAAGTATGACATAACATACGGCAATGCTAAAAGAGTTCTAGAAATACTACATAAGAAAGGCCTAATAAGGGAAGTTTCAAGGAATCGTAGAGTTAGAGTATACGTTACTGCACCGTAACTTCACTAATTAAGCAGCATAATTTACTCAATCTCTATGTCTAAGAAACTAGGAACAGTTTTAAGCTCCATAATAGGTACGGCTATCCAGCCTGGTCTTGTACCTTTCGAAAATTCTATTTTCTCCCCTGTCTCATTACTTTTAACTAAAATATAGTGTTTTTCTCTTTCCTCTTTAGACTCCTCAGCTACATAGTAATATAGTAAAGGTAAACCATAGAACTTGTAGAAATCTCTAAATACTGCCAGCAACCCATATATTGTTTTATTCTTCTTCCTAAATTTAATAATGTAAGGTGCTTGACCGAGGCTAGCGAGGGAAACAGCAAAACGTGCAATATCTCTTATTGAAACTACACGAATACCTATTACTTTACTTATTTCCTCATGTTCTCTCATGGAGCTCTCTCCTAAAGTTTTCTAACGATATTTTAGCAGTTTTGAAAGCTCTTTGCATGCATCATAGAGCGAACTGTAGCTTATAGGACATAGGCTTAGCATGCTGAAATCGTTGTTATCTAGTTCGGAAAGATCCCAGAATAAAACCTTCTCCTCGTTTATAGCCTCATTTTCAACACCATTGGGTGTAACTATCATTGATGGTGTACTGTAAAGTATTTCACCATGATGTTCAACAATGCCTCCACATAGTAACACGGGAGATGATGTCTCTAGTGCTCTAGCTAAAGCTAAGGATTTCACAATAGCTCTAATGTTTCCTTTTCTAAGTCTTCTTTTGAAAAACGCAACGAAAAACTGTGCGCCTAGAATTTTCTGTAAACGAGCATATTCTGGTGCAAATAGGTCAGTATCTACGAGAACCCCCAAATTATACCTTCGAATAATGATTTTGCTTGTAAATATTTTTCCTGGGGAAAGACCTAACGATAATTCCTCTCTCGACGTTGTTATTTTTCTTATTTTACCTTTTATTCTCCCGTCGGGCGTTACAAGGAGAGATGTCATGAATAGTTTAGGGCCGGCTCTCTCTAAAATTCCTCCAACCAATATGTATAATGAATGTTCCTCTGCTATCTTAATTATGGGTTCTATAGCTGATGAGGGTATTCTTCCTGCATAACTTCTAATTATAGCCTTTATCCTGTTTACCCTATATATTCCTATGAGATCCGATATGTTCATTAAAGGAGAAATACACATAAGCATTGCATCTTTTCTTCTAGCTTCATCAGCTGCTCTGTTAACTTTTTCACTATTATACCTTCTTGAAAGAATTTTATTCCGGTAATGATATATTGCCACTTTCACTGTTAACCACCTTAAGGTAGTGAAACTATTTCATCATAAAGTTCATCCAGAACATCTAAATAGTTTTTCTCGCCACGCTCAATATTGTCCATTATTTTTTCAAGCATAGCCGTACGCTCCTCAGATACTAGTCTGGAATAATTCTGTGAAAGATAAGTATAAACTTTAATTCCTAGCTCTGTCGGAATTAGCCTTTTCTTACGTTCAATAATGTATTTCCTCTGGAACAGTGTATCTATGATTTTGGCGTAGGTTGATGGTCTACCTATTCCTCTTTCTTTCATTTGTCTCACTAAGTCTCCATGAGTAAACGGGTATGTTGTAGGTTTCTCTAATATCCTCACCTCACGTGTGATGTATTTACCCTTCTCAATCACAGGTTCAACACTTACTATATTATAGAATTCTAGGAAGTTCTTCTCCTTTATATTTACTATTCGCTGTATTTCTTTTTCAACACCCAGCGTCTTAACCTTTAGTCTTTGCTTTTCTACTCTTGCCTCCTTCATTTGGCTTGCAATAAACCTTCTAAAGATTAGATCGTATAATGCTATATGTTCTCTAGTTAGCGGCTTAATAGGGGTTATGATGCCTTCATTTATTAGCCTAACTAATCTATCAGCATCTATAGGCCTTGTAGGTCTTATACATTCGTGAGCACCCCCAACAGCCCACGTTCTAGGCTTAAAGAACTCCTTTGCTTTCTCTCCGTAAATGTCGGTTAGATATGTTTTTGCAACCATTTGCCCATACGTTGATACTCTTGGAGAATCCGTTCTATGGTACGTTATAAAGCCTAGTTCAAACAAGTCTTGCGCTAAACTCATGACCTTACCTGCGCTTAGCTTTAGTATTCTCGATGCTTCAGTTAACAATGTGTCTGTAGTAAATGGAGGCAGGGGAGAAACAGCTTCATCTCGCTTTTCCTCCTCTAATACCTCAACTTCAACTTCTTTTAATACTTTCCTAAACTCCTCAGGTATTTCCTCTTCGGAAAGCTCTATGGTTAACAGATCCTTTACCTCGACAACGTATACTTTTCCTCTCTCCTTAGCCCATTTTTCGTACCTTTCTATTATCCATCCTAGTACCGGCGTCTGTACTCTACCAGCAGACAGCCAACGCATACCGAATATGTCCCATAGCCTTCTAGAAAGTTCGAAACCTAACCATCTGTCCTCTATACGCCTAACAATTTGAGCCTCAATAAGGTTGATATTGAAGTCTCTGGGGTTATCTAAGGCGTTTACTATTGCTCTTTTAGTGACCTCATGGAATTCTATTCTAAGCAGTTTTTTAGCGTGTGGTCTTAAATGGGCTGCTATGTCCCATCCTATTTTCTCACCCTCGGTATCAGGGTCTGTACCTATAAGGACTAGGTCAACTTCTTCTGCTAGTTCCTTGATGAAGTTTATGATTTCTAGGGAATCTCTAATATTTTTACTACCACACTTAGGGCATACTTTTCCCTTGTCTTCTACATATTCCGTAAACTGGTATCCGCAATCTAAGCATCTTTTTAGTGTATCATAAACTGGTAAATATCTATCAACATAACTATCTTTAGGTGTTAGAACTCCGTGGAATCCTTGGGAAACTACTAGGTCGAATACGTGACCTCCTGTAGCCGTTACCATAAGCAGATACTTTCCTGTAGTTACTTCGTAAACTTTAAGCCCGTTTCGTCTTCTAATAGTTGGTTTTCCGAAGAAGTTAGCTATGGTTCTAGCTTTATTTGGTGACTCGACAACTAAGAGTACTGTCTTAAACCATTCCTTAACCTTTTCTACTTTTACTTTACCCGCTCTAATAGCTTTCACTAGTTCTCTGTCTTCATCGATTTCTCTTAACAACTTTTCTAAGTCGATTGTTTTAAAGTCAAACCACTCTATATCCTCAATAAACCACTTTGTTCTCCTTAACAAGCCATAAAGAAGTCTTTCATCATCCACAATTACTACAGAAAGACCTTTAGTTATCCCACCTACAAACATTCTTGATGTTCTACCACTTGCCTGAATATAAGTCATAATATCAGGGATTAAAATGAACATTTTGCCTTTTTCTTCAACTATAGCTATCTCCTTAAGTTCTTTTAATTTCCTCTTTATTTCAGGTTTTTCTAGTAAGCTCCTAGCTATAGCTAAAGCCTCATAAAACATTTTTTCTGCAGCCGTTTCGGGTGGTTTGTTTTCCTTAAGCTTCTTAGCGATTTCCGATACAACTGCTGCAGGGGCTATTGCAATAAACCTTTTCATCCTAACTATTAGTCTATCTACTTTTTCTTTATCTTCCTCTTTTTCTAAAACCTCCCTTAATATAACAAGTGCTCTCATTATGTTTAGTGGATGCGGTTCATCAAGTTTAGTGCTAAACTTAAACCTAGGTATACCTGCAAATATTGCATAACGTATAATCTCAGGTAAGTCTAAACCTCTTACCATAACTCCATAGTATGTTGCAACGCCAACTAATACGTCAACTTCTCCTCTAATGAATTCTTCTAATGCCTTTATTTCTTTAGAAACAAATACTTTAGCCCTAATGCCTTTATCTCTTAGGAAGCTAGCCAGTTCTTCAGCATATTCGATGCCTTTATCTATAGGGACAAAGATTAAGCCTCCTTTACCTAAAACTTTAACAATACTAGCAACTTCTTCTTCTATGGACTTATCAGGTTTAAGATATGTATCAACGATTGCTCTTAAATACTCAGACCTTGTACCTGCTTCAAACCCTAAAAGTTCACGGAAGAGACGAACCCTTAATCCTCTAGGTCTCCCCGTAGCACTTGAAACTATTAATACTCCCTTAGCTTTTCTTGAAACATATTCTACATGTCTTCTTAGCTTATTGACTTCTCTCAGTAATTTAGCACGTTCCTGATTGGAAAGAGTTTTTTGAGCAAGTATTCTTTTAAGCTTAATGAGTTTGAAAGCTATTTGTATATCGCTCTCCGTAAAGCCAAGTAGTATTAAAACTCTATCTATGTTTTTAGAACTCTTAAGTATAGCATCAACATCGTCGATAAATATGAAGTGGAACTTATTGTTTTTTAATTCTTCAAAATGTGTTGATAGGAATTTTGAAGTTGTCACTAGTATATCAAACTCGGAATTAGCTATTTTCTCGAGGATGTTTTTTCTCTCCTTTTGAGACAGTTTAGCATGATAACTTAACACTCTTATAGGCTCATTGAGTTTTCCAGCAAATTCCATTAACCTATTATAGACCTGTATTACAAGAGGCGATGTCGGGACTACAATATATGATTTCTTATTTTTCTTAGCAAAATATATGGAGGCTACAATTCCAAATACAGTTTTCCCAACGCCTGTTGGTGCAACGATCGAAAAACTTTCATTCTTTAATATTCTTTTGGCCCATGTTTCTTGGGCGCTCCACATTACGTTACCGATGAGCTTCCTAAAGAGCTTGTTGAATTCCTTGATTTCTTCAAGGATATACTTTAGCTTTTTTAGCCTTTTCAACTTACCAAGTTTTTCAGTAAGCTCTATGGTTGTAATATATGATGGCGTTTTCACTATATTCTTTAAATCCTCAACGTGTATTGGTAAGCATTTTTCGCAGGGGAGCATGTATCCTAGTCTAAGGTCTGATATTTCTTCTCCGCAGTTAATACATCCATGCCTATAAATGCCGTGGATCTCAAAAAACATTAACTATGCACCATTTTGTTGCGAAAAAGTATTTATTTTAGGCTCTTTCTTCAAAAACACCATACCTGGTTATTTTAAGTACCTTGTTCGGATATATGACTATTCCCTTGCTTGTTATTTCGAATGGATGTCTACGCATGCTGTGAGATGTTCCCCTCATTTTCCATACTATCAGCGATCTTTTCAGTTCGCCACCTATTTCATCTAGATCTAGTCTTATAATGCCGTCTACTCCATGTTCTACACCGGGGCCTCCGAATCCTCTCTCGGTTACGGATACTTGAGATATGAGCAGCGAAGTTACACCTAGCCCTGAAAGTACTCTCTTAACCTGTATGATAATGCTTCTTGCTAGCGATGGCCTTGTAAGGTAGAGTGTTGACACTGAATCTATGACTCCTCGTACAGCACCAACATCTCTTATTGCTTCCTTTATTATATCTATTAAGTTTCCAACATCAGTAGGGTCTCTTACAACATATCTTTCTCTTTTAGCTGCTTCCCCTATGCCTCCGGTGAAAGCGTCAACCATAGCGAATAATCCTTTCTCCTCATATTTCCTAACATCCCATCCGAATTGGGCCATGTTTATTCTAACTTGTACTGGGTGTTCTTCGAGCGTAACAAGAATTCCCGGTTCTCCCATCGTTAAGCCATAGTATAGATACTGCTGCGCCATAATGCTTTTCCCTGTTCCAGGGCCGCCTGAAACGAGGACTATGTTCCTTTTAGGTATTCCCCCATGAAGTATTTCGTCGAGACCAGGTATTCCTGTTTTAATTCTCTCAATAGGCATTATGCCACCTTGGTGTAATATCTTTTCTCAGCTAAATAAATTTATGTCTATCTTTACTTTACCGTGGTGTTGGATTTTGCTTTAAAGATTTTATAGGGTAAACTACATTATATTCTAGGCTAACTGCGTAGTTGAGGGTATAGGGCTTGCCTGAAGAACTAAGACTACAAGTCATGGAGGCCAAACCTAGAGATAGAGGTAGGAAAATAGCTAGAATAAGTAGGCGAGATATGAGACAGTTAAGAGTAGTTACTGGGGATTTCATTGAAATTGAAGGACCTAAAGGGGTTGCTGTTTGCCAAGCTTGGCCCGCTTACCCTGAGGATGAAGGTAAAGCTGTTATTAGAATAGATGACACTGTCAGGGCTTCAATAGGGGCATCAATAGGAGATTTTGTTGGTGTAAGAAAGGCACGTGAAGTAAAACCTGCATCTAAAGTAGTTTTGGCACCTATTGAACCCCTACCTTTTATGTTTAACTTAGCAGATTTCGCTGATTACATTAAGAACATCCTTATGGGCAGACCTGTTTCACTTAGGGAAACACTGATAATACCCGTCTTTAATATGGATCTAAAGTTCATTGTTACTTCTACACAACCAACATTTCACGTATATGTTACTGAAGACACTGAAATACATTTAAAGAAAGAACCTGTAAAGGAAGAGATTATTAAGGGAGTTCCGAGGGTTACATGGGAGGACATAGGGGATTTGGAGGAAGCTAAGGAGAAAATAAGGGAAATGATAGAGCTACCTCTGAAGCATCCTGAACTATTTAGACATTTGGGCATTGAGCCTCCTAAGGGCGTTTTACTATATGGTCCTCCAGGAACAGGCAAAACATTATTAGCTAAAGCTTTGGCCAACGAAATTGGAGCATATTTCATTGCTATTAATGGTCCCGAAATTATGAGTAAATTCTATGGGGAAAGCGAGCAAAGGCTAAGAGAGGTTTTCAAAGAAGCTGAAGAAAATGCTCCAGCAATAATATTCATAGATGAAATAGATTCAATCGCGCCTAGAAGAGAAGAAGTTACTGGTGAAGTTGAGAAGCGTGTAGTTGCACAGCTCTTAGCGCTAATGGATGGGTTAAAGGAGAGAGGCAAAGTAATAGTTATTGGAGCAACTAATAGACCTGACGCTGTAGATCCTGCCTTAAGAAGGCCTGGGAGATTTGACAGGGAAATAGAAATCAGACCTCCAGATAAGAAGGGTAGGAAAGAAATACTCATGGTACATACAAGAAACATGCCCATAGCAGAAGATGTTAACCTTGGCGAACTAGCCGAGCTTACCCACGGATACACCGGCGCGGATCTAGCGGCTTTAGCCAAAGAAGCTGCTATGAGCGCGCTTAGAAGGTTCATAAGGGAAAAGAAGGTTGATTTGACAAAACCTATACCTCCAAGTGTTATAAAGGAACTGAAAGTTACTAGAAAAGACTTCTTCGAAGCAATGAAGTTTATTCAGCCAACACTTCTAAGAGAAGTTTATGTTGAAGTACCTGAAGTACATTGGGACGATATCGGAGGTTTAGAGGATGTAAAGCAAGAGTTAAGAGAAGCTGTCGAATGGCCGCTAAAATATCCTGAAGTCTTTAAGAAAATGGGTATTAGACCTCCAAGAGGAATACTGCTTTTTGGACCTCCGGGGACGGGAAAAACACTATTAGCTAAGGCCGTAGCAACAGAGAGTGAAGCAAACTTTATTTCTGTTAAGGGCCCTGAGGTTTTGAGCAAGTGGGTTGGAGAATCAGAAAGAGCAATAAGAGTTATCTTTAGGAGAGCAAGACAGGCAGCGCCTTGTGTAGTGTTTTTCGACGAAATAGATGCAATAGCTCCTAGGAGAGGGCTGCGTTCGGATACAACAGGTGTTACTGATAGAATAGTAAACCAATTATTAACAGAAATGGATGGTATTGAAAGACTAGAAAACGTTGTTGTTATCGCTGCTACAAATAGACCAGATATCTTAGACCCAGCATTGTTGAGGCCTGGGAGGTTTGATAGGCTAATTTACGTACCACCGCCAGACGTTGATAGTAGATATGAGATATTTAAAGTGCATACTAGGAAAATGCCTCTAGCAGAAGACGTAGATTTACGAAAACTAGCCGAAATGACTGAAGGCTATACCGGCGCAGACATTGAAGCAGTGTGCAGAGAAGCAGCTATGATAGCGTTAAGAGAGAAGTTTGAACCGAGACCTGTCTCTATGGAGCACTTCTTGAAAGCATTAAATAAAATACCTCCAAGCCTAACATTAGAAGATATAGAACGTTATGAGAAACTAAGCCAAGAACTAAAGAGAACAGTGCTCTCGTAAATCCAAGTATATCTCTTATTTAATTGGCACTAACTATTTTTAAATATGCTCATATAGTAGATTCTCGGTTAGTAACCAATGGAAAGTTTCAAGGAGGATATGGAGAAGATATTGAAAAAAGCACGTACTAGGCGGGCTCCATCCTCATATGTTAAATTACTGAAGAAGCTGAAAGTTTCCTTGGAGAATGCATATAAACTAAACCATAGACGTTTATTAGTGCTATCTGGGTCTCAAAGCGATTTCCTTGCAATACTTACAGCCAAGACAATAATAGCATTTAGTAGAATGTGGAAAAAAGTTCATGGAAAATACCCTGAAATAGTGTACTTTTATCATAGAGAACTACCTAATGAAAGAGTAAAAGTAGACATAGTGAAGGAAGTTGTAAAAGGCAAAATGAAAAATGTTAAGATAGAGTTTGTTGATTTTAGAGATACTGAGGAATATTTAGGAACAACATTTGATTCATTAATTTTAGACCTAACGTCGAATCTTAAACCTAACGACATTGGCAGATTAATAGGTATTGTAAGAGGTGGAGGTCTACTCATTCTACTCATACCAAATTGGGATGAGTGGGGAAAAATGCTGACAATTTTCCAAAGAGAATTAGCTACGCCACAGCATCCGGAAAACGAAGTTAGGCAGAGAAGAAAATTCTAAAATGCCCCGTAGAAAAACCTGTTCTTGCAAATAGTGGTTTTAAGAGAAAAATAGTTTTTCCGGAAAAAACACTGTTTCCCAAGGAAATTTACCGCTTAGCATTAACTCAAGACCAGGTAAATGTTCTCAAAATAACTGAGCTTTTCGTAGAGAAACCTAAGAAGGGTATGAAAACGGTTTTTGTTTTAATAGCTAATAGAGGTAGGGGAAAGTCCTGCGCTTTAGGTATAGGTATAGCGGGGATAATTAACGAGTTAAGAAAGATTAAGAATAGAGTGAGGGTTTTAGTTACAGCACCTAAACTTTCAAATGTTCAATCATTTATGGATCTTCTCATAAAGTCTCTCGAAAGTTTAGGTTTAAAATATAAGTCTATTAAGAAGAGACGATTTATTCTAGAAGTTAAAGGTGAAAGATTTAGCGTAGAATATTGGGAACCCATTGATATACCTAAAATGAAGGCTGACATAGTAGTTGTTGACGAAGCCGCGGGCCTTCAAGTCCCCATGCTTCTTAAGATATGGAAAGCTCATAGAAGAATAATGTTTTCAAGTACAATACATGGGTATGAAGGTGCTGGAAGAGGCTTTTCTGTCCGTTTCTTAAGCCTAATAAGGAGTGATTCTTCGACAAAGCTCTTTGAATACGAAATGAAGGAACCAATAAGATACGCGGAGAATGACCCCATTGAGAAATGGCAGTTTGACACTCTTCTCTTAGATGCTGAACCCGAAAAACTTGATGAAGAAGATTATAAGGCTATAGTTGAAGGAAAACTCATATATGCTAAACCTGATCTTGAAACATGGTTTTCAGAAAAAGGTGAGGACAAGCTAAGAGCATTTTTTGGCATATATGTTCTAGCTCACTACAGAAACGAACCAGACGACCTAGGAAGGATGGCAGACGCACCGCATCACACAATAAGAGCCATTATGACGCCCTCGGGCAAGATTGTTTGTTCTTTACAATTAGCTGAGGAAGGTCCTATTTCCGAAGACTTCATTTACGATCTACTTAAAGGAGGTAGAATACCCGGAAACATTATCCCTGATAGGGTATTGAAACATGTTAGAATACGTGAGTTTGGGAAAACTGTGGGTTGGCGTATTGTTAGAATAGCAACGCATCCTGACGTTATGGGTAGAGGTATTGGAAGTTTTGCCTTAAAACAGGTAATAGCTGAGGCTGCAGAGAGAGGATATGATTGGGTTGGTGCAGGGTTTGGCGTTACAGAAAAATTACTGCGCTTCTGGTTAAAAAACGGCTTTATATCCGTTCACATGTCGCCTGATAGAAATCCTGTAAGCGGTGAATTTACAGTTTTAGTCATATACCCGCTTAATACTACTGTACGAAGAATAGTTAACATAGCAAATAGGGAATTTAAAATTAAACTCTTAAATTCACTACATGACACGTATAGAGGGTTAGAAACAGACGTAGCACTAACGATACTTAAATCGGGAGAAACCATAGATGCTGGTTACACACCTAAGTTGGATGCTATTAGGTGGGATAGACTTCGAATCTACGCTTATGGACCTATGACCTTTGAAGCAGTATGCGATGTAATGTTTGAAGTAGCTAAAGCATACTTCATAAGTTATCCCTTCTTTAAGGTAAAACTGTCAAGTATTGAACAGCATATTATGGTTTCTAGGGTCTTACAGGCAAAGTCATGGGATGAAGTAGCTAGTGAAATAGGTAAAAGAAGTTCATTTGTTATGAGCAAACTTAAGGAAATAGCAGGGAGAGTGGCGAAAGAATATAGTGGCACAGTAGAGCCCAGCGGGGTTTCTCTAAGAAACGTAAATGTTAAGCTCTAATTCTGAAACTACTAGCGTTAAACGATAAGATATATAGAGGTGTATCTTCTCCTTATCTTACAAAGAGAAAATAAGTATAGTTTAAAACAGGTGTTCGGATACATGTCTCTAGCCAAGGAAAAATCAAAAGCAATTATATTATGGTTTGAGGAGCTGAGGAAGGAAGATGTACCTATTGTTGGAGGTAAAAATGCTAACCTAGGCGAAATGATAAACGCTGGTATACCTGTTCCACCGGGTTTTGCAGTAACAGCTTATGCTTATAAGAGGTTTCTCAAAGAAACAGGTTTATCGGAAAAAATAGTCAAGGTTCTTAAAGAAACTATTAAAGAAGGAAAACCCCAGGAATACGAGGAAGCAAGCCGTAAGATAAAGGAGCTCATTTTAAAATCTAAAATGCCGAAGTACATTGAGGAGGCTATTAGAGAATCATATAGAGAGCTATGTAAGAAACTCGGTTTAAAAGTAGTTCGCGTAGCAGTTAGGAGTTCAGCCACAGCTGAGGATCTTCCAGACGCAAGTTTTGCAGGTCAGCAGGAAACATATCTTAACGTTATAGGTGAAGACGATGCTGTTGAAAAAGTTAAGATGTGCTGGGCTAGTCTATGGACTGCTAGGGCAATTTACTACCGTGAAAGCAAGGGGTTTGATCACTCAAAAGTTTTGATATCTGTTGCTATACAGAAAATGGTCAATTCAAGATCCGCGGGAGTAATGTTCACTATACACCCAGTAACGGGAGAGGAAAATAAGATAGTTATTGAAAGCTCATGGGGTCTAGGTGAAACCGTTGTTCAGGGACGTGTAACACCGGATGAAATAGTTGTCGATAAAAAGAGGCTCAAAATTATAGAGAAAAGAGTTAATGAGAAATCCCTAGCTTTGCTTTTCGATCCTCTATCTAGGAGAAATGTTGAAGTAGAATTACCTAAGGATGAGAAGGAAATAAGTAAGATAGCTAAAGAACATCCCGTATTAGCCGATATTATTAAGAAACACTCAATGTACAGTGGTAAACCATCATTATCAGATGAGGAGGCGTTAAAGCTTGCAGAATATGCTGTTAAAATAGAGGAACACTACGGCAGAGCTATGGACATAGAATGGGCTATAGACCAAGACTTACCTTATCCGCAAAATGTATTCATAGTTCAAGCTAGACCTGAAACTGTCTGGAGTATAAGGAAGCCAGCAAAAGCTGAGGTTAAAGAAGAAAAAGTTGCTAAAGCATCTGCAGAAAGAAGAATTTTAATTAGGGGCTTACCGGCTAGCCCTGGTATTGCTATAGGTGTAGCAAAAGTAGCGTTAACTGTTGAGGAAGCAGCCAAGCTAATGAGAAAAGGCGACATACTTGTAACTAAAATGACAGACCCAGACTGGGTTCCTTACATGAAACTTGCAGCAGCAATAGTAACCGATGAAGGAGGTATGACAGCGCATGCAGCCATAGTTTCGAGGGAGCTAGGTATACCATGTATTGTTGGTTCGAAAAATGCAACCAAAGTGTTAAAAACAGGGATGGAAGTAACCGTTGATGCTACCCATGGCGTTGTGTATGAGGGGAGAATTGTAGAGCTTTTGAAGAAAGAGGAAGAAGTTAAAGCAGCACCAGCTATCGGCGTAGGTTTGCCCAGAGAAGTTATTCAGGAAATATATCCGGTAACAGCTACTAAAATATACATGAACTTAGGCGAACCGGACTTAATAGACAAGTACATTAATTTGCCCTTCGACGGAATAGGTCTAATGAGAATAGAGTTTATAATATCCGATTGGATAGCTTACCACCCATTATATTTGATAAAAATAGGTAAGCCTGATGATTTCGTAAACAAGCTTGCAGACGGTATTGCTAAAGTGGCTCAGGCAATATATCCGAGACCCGTCGTTGTTAGGTTTAGTGATTTCAAAACAAACGAATATAGAGGCTTAAAAGGTGGAGAAGATTTCGAGCCTGAAGAAAGAAATCCAATGATAGGTTGGCGTGGTGTTTCAAGATACATATCACCAGAATATGAGCCAGGATTCAGGTTGGAGGTAAGGGCAATAAGAAAAGCGAGAGAAGAATATGGTCTCAAAAACGTATGGGTAATGTTACCATTCGTTAGAACAACATGGGAAGTTAAGAGGGCTCTAGAGATAATGGGGAAGGAAGGTCTTAGGAGGTCTAGAGACTTCAAAGTATGGATTATGGCTGAAGTCCCTTCGGTTATCTTCTTAGCTGACGAGTTCAGTAAGCTGATTGACGGATTTAGCATAGGAAGCAATGATCTAACACAACTAATACTTGGAGCAGACAGAGACTCAGCAATACTTGGAAGACTTGGATACTTTGACGAACGAGACCCCGCAGTTATGAGAGCAATAGCTCATTTAATAAAAGTAGCCCACGCCCATGGAAAGACAGTGTCCATATGTGGACAAGCACCTAGCGTATACCCTGAGTTCGCAGAGTTCCTAGTGAGACAGGGGATAGATAGTATAAGCGTAAACCCTGATGTCGTTATAAGAACCAGAAGACTCGTAGCAAGCATAGAAAGAAAGATAATGCTCGAACGCCTAGAAGAGAGTACGGGTAGAAGGAAAGAAATACTATGGAAGCCCGAATGGTGAAGTAAATTAACATACTTAATTTCCTAAAATTACTTGAATACTAGTTAGATGATGAAGCTCGAAAGGTCGGAAGAACTCTAATGAAGACCCCGCGCAGAGCTGATCTCACTTCACTAAGGGAATAGTATGAGGAAAATAATTGTAGCTATAACGGGAGCTAGTGGAATAATTTATGGTATTAAATTGGTTGAAGAGCTTCTAAAAACATCTAACAAAATATACTTAATACTAACAGATAATGCAAAAACTGTAGCTAAATATGAGGATGTCTATGAAAGACTGGTCGAATTAACGAATAAGGTGAAAACATACAGTGAGCACGATATAGACAGTACTATCGCTAGTTCAAGCTTTAACCACGATGCCATGGTTATAGTGCCTTGTAGTATGAAAACCCTGGCTGGCATAGCATCAGGCTATGCTGAAAACTTAGTTTTAAGAGTGGCTGAAAACACCTTAAGACTTAAGAAACCCTTAGTTCTTGTTATAAGAGAAACACCGCTTAGTACAATACAGATTTTAAACATGTTAAAGGTATCAATGGCTGGAGCAATAGTCTTACCTGCAACTCCTGCTTTCTACAGTAGACCTAAAAGCGTCAATGACATTGTAAGCTTCGTTGTAGGCAAAATATTGGATGTTTTAGGCATACAACATGAACTTTATAAGAAGTGGGTAACGTACTAGCTTATCGACTTATTACTCTAGTAGCATATCTCTTTTCCCAAACCTTTTAGTTAATATGCTTTTAACGTCTCTGCCAAATTCCTCTTCTTCAATCTCCTTAAGTAGGTCCTTGACTCTCTGTTCACGTAATCCTAAACCGCAAGTTCCATCAGGAAGCATAGCTCTTTTAACACAGTAAGCGTACTGGCATTTAGCACCTACACATAAGTCACCAACCCATCTGCACAGTACTACCTTTCTCGGTTTCCCCCTATAAAACCGCGTTACTACAACTAGAGCATTTTTACTGCATCTAAATAAAGGGCATGTGGGTTTACAAATGTTCCTTGAGACTTCCCCTTTTAACGGAGCGATGGTTTTAGAAGATTGTTTATCATCTCGTTTTCTCAAAATTAGGCACCTCTTTCAACTTAGAAGTAACACTAAGAATTCATGGCCTATACCATTTAAACATTATCTTTTCTACTTTACTTCCCAATTCACTACTTGTCGTTGCTATAATAAATTTCTTTCTCACAGAATGTGAAAGCCTACCTGCTCTAACTAGCTCTACAGGATTTATTTTCTCATTAACCGATAATACGTGAATAAGGTATGGAGCATGGTCTATTCCGGGCCCCTTCTCATACACTGCAAAATCTGAGCCAAACTTAAGACCTGACCTTACAATATAACCCTTCTCTCTCAAATCCTTGTAGACATTGTATAGCATGATACATCTAGGAATAAATGTGCAACATACATCTAGTAGATTTTTGAAACTTATAAGTTCACTATCTTTGTAGACTTTTAATATCCCTTTTTCACATAAGTATAGTGCTTCTATTATAGACAGTACTAAGGGTGTTTTAAACTCGGCTTTTTTAGGTTTTCTTAGGCCAAGAGGCTTTCCATAGAAGCCGAGGCTATATAGTTTACTTGCCTCATCGCAATTCCACACTATAACCTTAATCCCAACTAGGTGTCCTTTAGCTACCTCTCGACACATTATAGGAAACCTAGTGAGCTAAGATATCTTATGCATTGCTAAGTACATAAGTTCTTCAGCCGCTTCTTTGACTAAATCAGCGGAATCTTCAACTATATCTATTATTTCCTTTAGGAAGAGCACGAGCATAATATTAGAACTGTATTTCTCATATAGTGTGAATGTGAAAAGCCTATATCTTTCATCAAGCTCATCCTCTATTTTTATAGCGTTTTTTGCATACTCAACCGTTACTTTGGGATTTATGTTTAGCATCATTATACCTTGGCGCATAGCATCGTATTCTTCGAGAAATCTTTTAGAGAAATCTTTTAGTTTTTCTGTAAGTTCCTGAGGAACTTCAACGTTATTGTTAGCCATTATAGCGAGTCTATTCGCTAACCCAGACATAAGCTGTGACACTCTTTCTATGTTGTAGGCTATGTTTCTGAAGGAATCTTTATGCGTTAATGTAGGCGTTGTTCTAACAAGGTACTGTAGTATAGCTGATCGTGATTCCTCAGTTTTACCTTTAAACATTAAGACATGCTGGTATTTTGCCTTAATTACCTCTAGTTTTCTTTGAGATAATGCATCAACCAGGGAGTAAGTCTCTTTAACGCAGTCAAAACCATTTCTTACGAGAGACTGAAGTAGTTCAATAGCAGTCATTTCTGCTAAACTTTCCTGAACACCTATTTTTGATGGATCATAGTACGCAGTCATTTCCTCATCAGCTCAGTTAGGAGTATCCGAGAGGATCTCCGGTATTACCAGCAAAATGTGTTAAAGAGATACAAGTATTTAAAAGTTAGCTAAACCAGAGCATAGTTGAAGAAAACATCATAGTTTAGATAGTTTAGAGTAGTCTTAGGAGTATATTTCATGACTAGAGCAGTAATTGTAGATTGCTTAGGAAGGGTCTGGGGTAAGAGACTTTCAACAGTAGACGTTATAGGAGCCGGTCCAAGAAGCGTTGCAGGCATATTGGAGAAACATAAAGTTTACGTTTACATAAAGCCCATTGAGGAGTTTTTAAGGCTTAAAGAAAAAATAAGAACCTATGACATTCTTATGCTAAGTGCCATGAGCACGGACAAGTTAGCAGTAATGAAGGCTATTAAATACTGGAAAAATTACGGAAAAGGACCTATAATACTTGGAGGCCCCATAGTCTTCGGATACCATAGTTTAAATGATTTAGAGTTCAATATAGCGGTATATGGTGAAGCAGAAAAGACTCTGGATGAGCTGTTAGAACTAGGCCTAAAAGATGCTGAAATCCCGCCACTAAAAGAACTTATTAATGTTAAAGGCATAGTATTTAACTACAATGGAAAACTGATCTTCACAGGTCGGAGAGATCTCCTTAAGAGAGGAGAATTAGAACAGTATGAACCATCTACACGATCAATAATTGGTTATGAGCAATACTGGGCATATAGGATATACGTTGAAGTTGTAAGAGGATGTAGCAATTTCCGAAGACCACTAATAGTTGCCGAGGAGAGGGGAGGGTGTAAAAAATGTTCAACATGTTTCACTGGACCTATGGCGCAGCGTCTAACATGTCCTTTAAACATCCCTCCAGGATGCGGATTCTGCTCTGTCCCGGCATTATACGGCCCTCCCAGGTCAAGAAGTCCGAGGTTTATTATTGAGGAAGTAAAAGAACTGGTGAAATATGGTGTTACGAGGATTGTCCTTAGTGCTTCAGACATACTAGACTATGGTAGAGATGTCCTTGTAGAACCTGATCCTCTCACAGATCCTAGATATCCTCCACCTAATATTGAATGGCTTAGAAAACTATTTGATGGAATATTTAACATTGACGAAATTTCAAAGGGAGAAGTACAAGTCCTTCTTGAAAATACGAAGGCATCTTTAGTTAATGAAACTACTGCTAAACTTCTTGGAGAATACTTTAAAGGGTCACCTATACATGTAGGATGCGAAACAGGGTCTACAAAGCATGCTCTCCTCATAGGTAGACCTGTCACACCTAGAGAAGTTGTTGAGGCTGTTAAATTACTTAGGAAGTATGGCTTAAAGCCGTATGTTTATTTCATTCATGGACTTCCAGGCCAAAACCGTGAAACAGTAAAGAAGACTCTAGAGGTCATGGATTGTCTAAGGAGGTATGTAGAAAAGATTACAATATATAGATTCACACCTATTCCTGGAACAGCTTTCGAGAAATACCCTATTCCTCCCCCAGCTAGAGCAGATAAGCTAAGTAAAGCTATAGTAGATAAAGCTCGTAAAATTAATATGGAGTTTAAAAAGCAACTTATTGGGAAAACTGTTGTAGCAATAGTGGTTAACCCTTATGCTAAAAACACCATATATAACATAGCTTACACCCTACCTCATGGACCTGTGATTTTAGTTAAAAACGCTAGGAGGTACTATGGATTTAAAGTATTAGTTAAAATTAATGACATCATAACTGATAGACTAGTATTGGGGGGAGTAGTTAAGGTTCTAAGTAATGTGAGATTAAGAGCGCTTAAGTGGAAATGACAAGTTCTTCAAAAAGTCTTTAACAAACTCTTCATCCTCTACTTTCTCTACCAATTCCTTCACCTCATCTTCTAGTTTATTCAGAAAAACATTCAATCTTCTTTTAAGGCTTTTTACATGTTCTTTATTGTGATCAATTAAGTCGATTCAATGAGGTTGTTAAAGCTGCTAGCATTGGTGGTCATTTTTGAATAATCGGTAAGCATTTTTTCAATAACTCTTCTCTCGTAATCCAGTTGCTCTATGTTACTGATAATTTTCTTCAGTACAATATCGTTTTTTGCTATTAGATATTCTCTGATTTGCTTTTTAAGAGATTTCAGTTTTTTAGAATGAGTTTCTACAGCTGTTTCTAGCCTGCTATATAGTCTTAACAACTTGAAATAATTGGTAAACATGAAATTTCACATTTTTTACTTTTTACGTTGCTCTAATGGTTGCTATACTATTGTCTGCTATACCTTCTTCTCTAAGTTGTTCATAATTGCACCATACTTCGTTTTCACTTATATTTTCATCTAGAATTGCGGTTAACTGCAGTTTCTTTTTTCTAGCTATAACTACTACTAACTTGTCCTTTATACCAAGCGTTTTTGCTAACTTTGGATTTATTTTCGCAAATCCGCGTTTTACGTTTTCCACGCCTCTTACACGAATTCTTCTCTCTCTCCTATGTTTTTCCCTAGCTAAACTGCTTGCCGGAGGGATTATGGATACTAAAGCTTTTATATCTATTTTTTCCTTCTTCTCTCCCTTACTCAAAGTCTTAACACCTAAGTTTCGAAAATTTTCACGCGGGTTCTCCAAGTTGTTCAAAAGATATTTCACCTTTTATGTATAGTGGTATTTTCCTATAAACTTCCTTACGTTTTACACGTATTTGTTCCCATGTGTCTCTATTTCTCAATGTTACGGTGTCGTCTTCTACTGATCTGTAATCTACTGTTAACGCTAAAGGAACACCTATTTCATCTGCTCTAGCGTATCTTCTTCCTATACTTCCGGAGACATCATAGAGTACTCTTAGTTTCATTGATTTTAAGTTCTCATATGTTTCCTTAGCTATTTTGACTATAGGCTCTTTGTTCACGAGAGGGAAAACAGCTACACTTATTGGTGCTATGTCTTTTGGTAATTTAAGTACGACTCTTCCATTTCTTACACTATATGCGTATTCTAGTGTTGCGTACAGGAGTCTTTCAGCGCCGAAGGAAGGCTCGACAACGTGCGGTATGAATCTTTTACCTTTAACTTTCTTCGCAACGGTTTTCACTTTGAAGAACTCCTTAGGTATCTTAAACCCAGCAATACTCAAATACCCTTTGCTCTCTAATTCTCTTAGAAGTATGTTTTTATCTGACTCCGAAAACTCTCTAACGATTTTGGTGTAATGTTCACCATAGAATTCCTTCAACTTTTCAACATCTATTTCCAATTCCTCTACCTTTAATATTTTAGGTTCTTTAAACTGCTTATATACTGTAAGGTCTTTCCGACTGTAAGCTATATGTCTTGAAAGATCATATCTACCTCTATATGAGTGACCCGCAACTTCGATCCATCCCCAGCGGGATACCTTAACAAGTTGGTCAAAAGTTTGTGTTGAATAGTGGGCTCTTTCGTGAGGTAGTTTTTCCTCGAAAACCTGCTTTTCTAGCGGTATGCCTAGGTCTTTTACAAATCTCTGACCTATGGCGAGAAAATATGCAAGCCATTCATTCACTATTAAACCTTTCTCTAATCCCTCCATTACTGTTACAATTAAAGGTTCCTTGATACCTTTCATTTTCAGATTACATGTGATTAACCTTAATTCGTCATTTTCTACTTCAGGTAATAAGGGGCATGTTGGTTCTTCAGGGTCGAAGAAGAACTCTACTTCCATTATCGTAAACTCTCTTAACCTTATAACTCCCTGCCTTGGAGATATTTCGTTTCTACCAACCTTTCCAATCTGTCCTATACCTAAGGGTAGCTTACCCCTCATAGCTTCATACACTCTCTTAAACGAAGTAAACATTCCCTGAGCTGCTTCAGGCCTCAGAAAGCCTACATTTTCACTGTAAGGCCCGATAGTTGTTTGGAAGAGTAAAGAGAATTCTCTGACTTCACTTAAATTGCCTCCGCACATAGGGCATTTAATATTTCTCTCCTTTATGATCTTTGATAGTTCATGCGGTTTTAAACCTTCAACAGGTTCTCCTATTTCATCCTCTATTAAATGGTCAGCTCTAAATTTTCTACCACATTTTCTACACTCAACTATGGGGTCTGTGAAGTGTTCTAAATGGCCGCTAGCTTCGAGAACAGCTCTAGGTGTTATTACGGGAGTTTCTATTTCGACTATGAAGTCTTGGTGTTTTAGTATAAACCATTCTCTCCACTTCTCTTCAATGTTTTTCTTAAGAGCAGCACCTAGCGGACCTAAGTCAACAAATCCTGCTACTCCCCCATATATCTCATAGGATCGCCAGAAGAATCCTCTCCTAGCAGCTAGTTCAACAATTTTCTCGTAAAGATCCTTTTCCTTACTCAAGGCTAAAACCCAGCCTCATACACCAATCAACATGTTACGGGTAAAAATACTTATGTGTTTATCCTAGTTTTAACGTATC
Organism: Desulfurococcales archaeon ex4484_217_1; assembly: GCA_002254745.1. Lineage (GTDB taxonomy): Archaea > Thermoproteota > Thermoprotei_A > EX4484-217-1 > EX4484-217-1 > EX4484-217-1. The sequence continues at coordinate 1,122 of NJED01000004.1, read as the reverse complement.
TTAGGGATTAAAAGTGTTTACCTCTAAAGCCATGTTATACGTACAAGAACCTATTCGGTCTTTTGGAGGCTATAGTGTACCTTACGATAAGGCCAAATATGTTGTGTTGGGAATCCCCTTAGACGAAGCTGGTACTTTCAGACCGGGCTACAGATTTGCGCCTTATAAGGTGAGAGAAGTTTCTGAAGCTTTAGAAACATACTCTTTAAGAGTAAAAGCGGATTATGATGGAAGTCCCGTACATGACCTAGGGGATGTAGTTATTACGCCCGGCGACTTAGAGAAAACGTTTTACAAAGTCGAAGAAGTTCTTAAGAGTATTATCTCAGATAGTAAAATACCGGTAATCATTGGTGGAGAACATACGATAACATACCCTATAATTAAAGTCCTTAGAACATATAAACCATGTGTTATAATTTTCGATGCACACTTCGACTTGAGGTATGAATATTTAGGTTCTAGAATGTGTCATGCTACAGTTATGCGTAGGGTTAGTGAAATAATAGGGTTAAGGAACATGGTTTTCGTAGGTGTTAGAGCTTTCTGCGGAGAAGAAGCTAATCTGGTTAGACAGAAAGGTGTAAAGTACGTAACAGCTCATGAAGTTCTTAAACATGACGTGTCTAAGACTGTAAACGTTCTCGTTAAGTTCATTAGGAATTGTAGTAGAGTTTACTTAACAATAGACATGGATGTTTTCGATCCATCATTTGCTCCCGCTGTTGGAAACCCTGAACCCGAAGGCCTAACACCTACGTTGGTTCTAGACATTCTAAGTTACATAACGGACAATAAGCTCTTAGGATTAGATATTACTGAAATAACACCTAACTATGATGTTAACGATATCACTAGTATCTTAGCTGCTAAGCTCATTATGGAAATTGTAACTTACCATAGAGTCGGCTCTAAATCGCCTTGACTCTCTTAATTTTAGGCGGTCTAATCTTATAAAGTACCTTACTCCCGCAGTAGCTACATCTAATTCCAGGCAGAATGTCTAAATCTTTTGCATCCATTATTCTCCCGCAATTAGCGCATCTATACTTTATAGTTATAGACATGGGCTTATCAGCTCCAATTCAGTATTTAATGTCTATAGTGGTTATAAAAGTTTAT
>NJED01000046.1 GCA_002254745.1 Desulfurococcales archaeon ex4484_217_1 | reverse complement strand
GGAATTGTCGTTAAAGAAGACCCCGACGCTAAACTGTTCTTCGTATCTATGAACAATAAGAAACCACCATTCGACGATGTTAATGTAAGGAAAGCTGTTAGTTACGCAATAGACTATGAAGCAATAATAAAGAATGTGTTTAGAGGAGGCGTTCAAGCAGCAGGGCCAATACCGGTAATTGCTCCAGGACACTGTGATGAAGTAACTGTGTATACCTACGATATTGATAAAGCTAAAGAATACATGGCTAAGTCGAAGTATGCTGGGCAAACACTTAAGGTGCAGTATGTTTACGTTTCAGGAGTAGCTGTTGAGGAGCAAGTAGGGCTGATAATTAGGGAAGGTCTTAAGCAAATAGGTATAGAGGTTGAACTAGTACCTGAGCCATGGAGCAGAATCGTCGAACTAGTTAAAACACCGGAAACAACACCGGACATGGTAGCAATATTCCATACACTAAAGTATCCATCGCCGGACAGCCATACTTACTTAATGTTCCATCCAAAAGCACATGGAACATACATGTCATGTATGTGGTACGAGAATGACGAAGTAACCCAGCTACTTGACCAAGCAAGAACAACACTCGACCAGGAAGAAAGATATAGGCTATACTGTGAAGTAACTAAGAAAGTAACTGAAGATGCTGCAGCGCTCTTCATAATAAACCCGGTACATAGAATAGCGTTCAGAGACTACGTTAAAGGATACGACTACATAGGGATACTAGGTTTTGATCTAAGATTCTACAACCTAGATATAAGCGGAAAACCATGAGGGCAGTGATTAGTGAAATTTAGAGACTATGTGATAAAGAGAGCACTACAAATACCACTAGCTCTCTTCGGACTTTCAATACTAATTTTTTACATTACCCGAGTTATGCCCGGAGACCCCGTTAGACTATATTTAGGGTTGGAAGCAACAGAAGAACAAGTTGAAATGTATCGTAAACTCTTCGGCCTGGACAAACCAATTCACATACAATACATTGAATATTGGAAGAATTTCTTCACAAAAGGTACTCTAGGCTTATCACTATATACTGGAAGAGATGTTGCTAAAGATGTTGCAGAATACTTACCATCAACACTTGAATTAGTTATTGTGGCCATGGTGTTCTCAGTTATAATGGGAGTTATTTTGGTCTCTTCCAAGATACTGGGTTGCTATATTATTCCAGTTAGCATTAGCTTACTACCTTAACCTACTACCTATGACTGGTAAGATAAGTACACACCTAATGGTTGAAAGAATAACAGGGTTCACTATCTTAGACAGTCTAATAACCGGGAATTGGGAAGCATTCATAGATACTTTAAGACACTTAATTTTACCTGTCATAGCACTATCTTTGTCACCAATAGCTCAGATAATGAGGCTTGTAAGAGCAAGCATTCTTGAAGAACTCCATAAACCCTATGTTTCAACACTAATATCCCTAGGCCTACCATTCAAAATAATATACTACAAGTACATGTTGAGAAGCGCTTTCGTAGTAGCTTTAACAATAATAGGGCTTCTCTTCGGCTTCTTCATATACGGAGCTTTCGCAATAGAAATAGTGTTTGGATGGCCTGGTATTGGATGGTATGCTGTAGAAGTAGGGTTAGCCAAGGACTTTAACGCAATAGTAGCTGTAGTTATGCTCATAGGCCTAATATATACGTTAACGAACTTCGTTGTCGACATTATCTACGCGTACCTTGACCCAAGAATTAGGATTAGAATGGGGATGAAGTAACAATGGCTGGAAGCACTATTAAACACTATAGGCTTAAACTAGCCCTATACAAGATAAAACATAGCCCAACAACAATGGCTGGAGTAGCTATAGTAGCAATATTTGTGTTTTTGGCTTTATTCGGAGAATACATAGCTCCCTATCCTGAAGACGCATATTCAATACATATTGAAAGAAAATTCCTACCACCATCCCTCGACCACTTATTTGGAACAGACGCTGTAGGTAGAGATATTTTTAGCAGAGTTATTTTAGCTACAAGAGTCTCCTTAGGTATAGGTGTAGGGGTAGTCATTTTATCTGTTCTCATAGGTTTCCCCCTAGGGCTACTTGTAGGGTACATTGGCGGAATATGGGAAGCAATAGTTATGAGGCTTACCGATATTTTCCTTTCAATACCTTCAGTAGTTTTAGCAATGCTAGGTTGGGTTTCGGATTAGCTTCTACACTTAAAAACGAAGACTATGTTTTAGCAGCTAAAAGCTTCGGTGCAGGATGGGGGCACATAGTGTTTAGGGAGATACTTCCAAACGCAATCCCAATACTTGCTGTTAAAGCGTCTCTAGACGTAGGCTATGCTATACTTGCAGAAGCACTACTCGGCTTCATAGGTTTCGGAGTAAGACCTCCAACACCTGAATGGGGTACAATGCTTAGCGAAGCAAGAATATACCTCCCAAACATATGGTGGTACGCTACATTCCCCGGTTTAGCAATATTCCTAGCAGTAATGGGATTTAACCTGTTAGGAGATGGGCTGAGGGATATTCTCGATGTACGTGAAATATCGTGAAAAATGAGGGGAAATCATGAGCATCCTTGAAGTAAAAAACCTTACAGTATATTTCAAAACATTTGCTGGTCTTTCAAAAGTAGTTGAAAACATATCTTTCACTTTAGGAAAGGGCGAAAGCTTAGCCTTAGTAGGTGAAAGCGGTAGCGGAAAAACAACAGTTCTTAAAACAGTATTAGGAGTTTTACCTTCAAACGCTATGGTTAAAGGGAAACTATTGTTTAGGGGAATAAACCTTCTAGAAACAGGTAATGAAGAACTTTCTAAAATTAGAGGGACAGAGATAACATATATTCCTCAAGAACCATTAGCCGCACTTAACCCCCTCTATACCATTGAAGACCACTTCCTAGATAGGCTTATTCTAAGCGGTAAATCGAAAACAGGAATACTTAGCTACATTAGGCTTAGGCGTAAAATTTCTCCGAAACTGAAAAATATAATGCTTAAATATTTGGAGAAAGTCAAAATACCTGACCCGGAAAGAGTTCTTAAAAGCTACCCTATGCAGCTTAGCGGAGGAATGCTTCAAAGAATACTAATAGCTTTAGCTATAGTTTCTAATCCAAGCATACTTTTAGCCGATGAACCGACAACAGCACTTGATGTTGTAACTCAAAAGGAAATAATAGAACTTCTTAAAGAACTGCAAAGGGATTTAGGTTTGAGCATATTATACGTTACACATGATCTTGGAGTAGCTAGAACAATAGCCGACAAAGTAATAGTTATGTATGCTGGCCACATGGTTGAAGAAGGAAAAACAAGTAAAGTACTAGCAAATCCACTACACCCTTACACTAAAGGCCTAGTTGACTCCATACCTAAACTTGTTGGAGGAACACTACATGGAATAGAAGGAGGCCTCATAGACTACATAAACCCGCCTAAGGGCTGCAGATTTCATCCAAGATGCCCTAAAGCAAGAGATATTTGTAGAAGAGAAAGACCTAAACCAGTTGAAATAAATGGTAGAAAAGTTTACTGCTGGCTCTACGGTGAAGAGTGAATGCCCGACTACATTCTTGAAGTAAAAAACCTTAAAAAGTACTTTCCAATTACCGCAGGAATATTTAACAGAATCATTGGATGGGTTAAAGCAGTAGATGGTGTAAGCTTTTCAGTAGAAAGAAATACAACCTACGCCATAGTTGGAGAAAGCGGCTGCGGGAAATCAACACTCGCCAGAACAATTATAGGAATATATGAACCAACATCCGGAAGCATATTCTTCAACGGCATAGACATAACTAAGCTTAAGAGAAGAGAAAGAATACGTATTCTAAGGAGAATGTCAATAGTTTTCCAAGACCCAACATCTTCACTAAACCCAAGACATAAAGTTGTAGACATAATAACAGCTCCTTTAAAAGTCCATAAAATAGGTTCTCCTTCTGAAAGGGTAGAGAAAGCTAAGGAGCTTGTAAAAATTGTTGAACTCGACGAATCCTTCCTTAATAAGTACCCTCACGAGCTAAGTGGAGGGCAAAGACAGAGAGTAGCAATAGCCAGGGCGTTAGCTTTAGAACCTGAGCTAATACTACTTGACGAGCCAACATCAGCTCTAGATGTTTCAGTACAAGCTAAAATCCTGAACCTACTTAAACAGCTTCAAAGAAAACTAAAGCTAACATATATTCTCATAACACATAACCTAGGCGTTGTAAGAAACTTCGCAGACCACGTTTCAGTTATGTATGCTGGGAAAATAGTTGAAACAATAACAGTAAACAAAATATTTTCTGAACCAAAACACCCATACACTAGAGCATTGATTGACGCAATACCCTCAGTTACACTGGAAGAGGAAGAGCTTGTTAAAAAACTAGGGTTAAAGATCAAACCGGGCGAGCCTCCATCACTCTCTAATCCTCCACCTGGATGTAGGTTTCATCCAAGATGCCCACTTGCTACTGAGAGGTGTAAAAAAGAAGAACCTAAACCAGTGCTTATAAGCAGTGATCATGTAGTGTTTTGCCATTTATTCTCCTAAAGTGGTGCTCCCTTCCTCACAATTTCCCTAATACTTCCATGAACTTTCAGTATTGTTTCCCAGTCTTTTTCATCGTAGAAGCTTATTCTCCCAGCAGTGTAGTCTTTAGCGACTTCCAGAACAAACCTTGCTGCCTGGTCTAAAGCATAAACATTAGTTACACCCGTAGCTGAACCTGGAACAGGCATTCGTGTTGTAGTAGCTACACCTATTACAGGGGCTGCAGTGTAAATCCATGGCTGAACCATACTGTTTATATGGTATATCTTAGTGGAAAACGGTAGAATATCCTGCATTGTTAACGGAACTATGACCGGAGGTTCCCCTGTAACTCTAGTGTAGATGTCAAGTATTTCATCTGACACTTTAAGAATCCATCCTTCCTTAACAACATGGGTTATCGCGAACCCTGTGTAGTTTATTACTCTATTTGCTTTCGTAGAATCGATGGAGAGTATTGCTTGCATTCTATCGTCAACTTCCTCCCTAAGTAGCGTAAATATGTCAACGGGGGAATCCATCATGGGAACAGGTTTGTAAGGCTTAGTTGGAGCATGAGTAGTTACGTGCGTCGTTACTATAACGTCTCCTTTCAGAACATCACCGTACTCTGCCATTTCAGCTAACTTGTAAAGCACTGATAAAGCAACAATTGCCCCGTCAGCATCAGAAACTAACCCTAAAAGCTCAGGTCTAGCACCAACACCTCCCAACCTACCTATAACTCCTAACGTTGGTCCTTTACCCTCACCCCTAACAATTCCTTTAACAAATAATGTTGAGCCTTTCTTTCCTCTAATTTCCTTGAAAGCTAAAGTTATTCTTCCGCTTCTTTGAAGAAGCCCTCTAAGCTCCTTCTCCTCAACACGAGGTTTATCGAGAACCTTTATTACGTCGAGAATATATCTTAGCATACTCAAAACTTTCACCTCACAAGTATAGTTGATATGTAGGTTGTAATAGGTTTACCTAAAGCTGACTCTAAAATACTATAAACTTCTCTGTATTTTAACCCTGAACCAAGCGGTATCTGTGTCTTATCAATAACCACCATATGGACTTCCATGTTTCTTTTCAGTTCAGCACTTAGAATAGGCTTAGCTCCCTCAACATCAACTAGCGTTATAAGGTCAGGAAATGTTGCTACCCTTTCTCCTTTAGAGTTTTCAAGAGTCATAAACTCGTTCATATATGTTAACTCGTAGCTTTTGCTCCCACATTTAAGAACAGCTTTCCCTACGTCAAATCCGCCTTTCGTTTCTAGTTCTAGCGACTCAATAGTGCATTTTTCGAAAAACCTTCCGCTAAATCTACTAGCTAATTTGTGAAGAGCTTCTAAAGGTTCGCTAAAGTGTTTAAGTAAAACTTCGCCTATTTCAATAGCTAGCGAAACCGCTCCAACAGCGGCATTTCTCAGCAAATAATCTACGGTAACAGGGTTTCTTGTAACAGCGACTGCGCCGTAAATACTAGCGATACTCCTAATTACCTTTGAACATTCAAGTAAAGGACCTTTAATAACACCTGAAACATGATTCACTGCCGGGGAACCTACGCTAAACGATTGAACGCTAACGTAGTTTTTTAGCCTATGTAAACCCATAGACCCCATAAGTATTGTAGGATGAGCTCTACCATCACATGGAGCATCAACTACAGGCAACCCTAAAGCAGCAGCTTGGATCCAAGCTGCAATAGTATTCAACCCCCCATTTTCGGAGCTAATTAACCCTGCTAACTTCCCTATTTCCTTCTCAATTATTCTTGCAGCTTCTATGTAATTGAACGGTTTAAGAACACCTTTACCCTTAATCTGCGAACCTACAGTTGAAGCTGTGACTACAATTCCCTTCCTTTCCAGTTCACTCGGTGAAGTAAGAACAATATTTCCTATTTCTAAAGCAACTTCTCCTAGCCTCATACCCTCTTCTATGGATCCTCCTCCACCTCCTCCTAGAAAAGCACCACCATAAACAGCTGCTTCCAATACTTTCCTACTATTTATGATTTTCATG
>NJED01000045.1 GCA_002254745.1 Desulfurococcales archaeon ex4484_217_1 | reverse complement strand
GACTTCGTAACTCATACGTATCTTCCACAGTAGTTAAGTTTATAAGCTACTGTATATAAAACTTACTGCAGAGAACCGCCTACCCAGCCCAACCCCGTAGGCGCCGAAATAGTGTAAAGGTGTCTGCGGGGTGCTGGGTAGGTAGGGCGTGATGAGCCGCTTGCCGTAATTAAAAGCATTTGAAAATAATTAGAAGTGACGGCGAGCGGGGAACGCTAAATCTAGGGTTTCAATTAAGTGTTCCTGAAGCTGCTTTATTGCAGCTTTGTCTAAAATATTTTCTTCGGTAATAATTGTAGACAATGTACTTTTAGAAAATAGAGTCGGTTCTTGAGCTTAGCTATTACTTTGTATATTTTCTCATCAAATGACGAACTTCTGGTGATGTCTGCTATGCCTCCCTTTACAATGTTTATCCATGCTCTATTGAATACTTCGATAGCTCTCCATCCATATTTTCTGAAAAGCATTAGTCCTAAAGTATAGCCGCAGAAATACCATATCTTTTCCGGAAGCTCAGTTTATTTCTCCGTATCTCGTCTCCATCTATTATATCGTCATGTATTAATGATGCATTATGTATAATTTCTACAGCTATTTCTCCGTATCTCGTCTCCATCTATTATATCGTCATGTATTAATGATGCATTATGTATAAGTTCTACAGCAACAGCTGCATCTAATGCTCTTTCAACATTTCCATTTCCGCCTAGTTCTTCACAAATTAGTAGTGTTAATATTCCTCGTAGCTTTTTTCCTCTCTTAAGGCTGTAAAGAAGCATTTCTCTAACATTGGCTCTTTCAAATATAGGGTCTAAAGTTACACTACTTATTAGCTACTCTATTCTATCCTCGTAAGTTTCTTTCGGCTCTCATAGTACGACATAAATGATTCTATATTATTCTTTAACACTATAACACACTTACCGTTTCCAGCCTACGGTCTCTGCGGGTTTCCGTGGGTCTGTTCATCACGGTTAATATCCTCCAAGCCCAACTGCGAGAGAACCTTCACACCGCTCTCTCTTACAGTACTCTGCCCAGCACTTCCATCATAAAACCTGGATTCATTTAGGACTCGTTACCCTCATTACCTCATAGGGTTCAGCATTCGTTAAACATTGTTCAAAGGGAATAAATATAAATTTACCTCTACAACATCTTAGCAAAAAGAGGACTAATAAACCTACAAAGACCTTAAAACCTTCAGACATGAAACAGCTTCTTACCTCTCACTATACTCTGATAGTCTCTTTTCCTGGCTCAATTATTGCTATAGCTCTAACAGGTGATGCTGAACCAGCTCTTATTTTTAATGGGAGACCAATAAACTTAAATCCTATATTACCCAGTAGCAAATCTAGATTTGTTAAGTTTTCGTAGATTAGTATTCCTTGTGATAGTAGGGTTTTATGTGCAGGATAGGGCTCATAGTCTATGCTTGGAGCATCTATTCCTACAGCATTAACTTTAAGTCTGGCTAAATACCGGGAAGCTGCCCATCCTAATCCAGGATGGTTAAAGAACTCTGGAGTGCCTATTTTCTTATCATATCCTGTGTAGAAGAGTATAACCCATCCGGGTCCTACTGTCAAATTTAACTCTCTAAGCACTTTGTCAATATCTTCTACAGTTATTTCGGATTTGGGAGGTTTTCGAGAAACATCAATAACTATACCCTTTCCTATGCACTTCTCTAAAGGAACATGTTCGACAGTTATCCCGTTTTTTATGAAATGGGCTGGTACATCTACATGTGTTAGTGTATGTTCTACGAACATAAGCAAGTTCGCATAATATCCATGTTCTTCAATACTTGTCCACTTATGAACTATAGGTACAGGGTATCCCGGTAACACCTGTGCTCCACTATGTATTTCAAACGATAAGTCAATAATTTTCATATTCCATCCTCATATCTATATAGTTCGTTCTAAAGTTTAATAGATTAGATGAGAGCTTAAAGGTTATTTTACCGTACTATTTTGGTCTCACATAACCCCATTTTTCAAGAGCTCTTTTGAGCTCTTTATGTTCTTCAGCGTATTTGTCTAAGGGTATTTTCCTTATTGCAGCATCTAATGCCTGTCTCACAGCTTTAGCACCAGCGTAAGCTCCGTCTGGATGCCCTAAAACACCTCCGCCTACTTGAATTATAATGTCTATCCCCATGACTTCTATAACTTTAGGTAAGAGGCCTGGATGCAGGCCTCCGGAGGCTACTGGGAGTACTGGTTTTATATGGTGCCACTCTTGCTTCAGCAATATGTCGTCTTCGGGAATGAATGTTTTTCCCGTTATTTCTTTTTGTATCGTTAGTACATCCTTAACCTTAGCTTCCATTTTCCCTACAGGAACACCTATATGTATATGGTCTACGCCTATTAGTCTAGCTAGCTTAGCTACCATAAGCATAGACATCCCATGTTCAGGGTTTCTCGTAAAGGCTGCATGGAAAGCTCTATGAGCGTGAATAGCTATTTTTAGTTCTTCAAGCTCCTCTCTAAGTGTTTGTAATGCTGCCCAACCAGCTGTTAGTATGTCTACCATTACGAACTCGTTGCCGTAGTCTGCAACGGCTTTTGCCCTCTTTATCATTTCTTTGGTTTCAGCTGTTATATTTACGAGATAGCCTTTTCTCTCGCCTGTTTCATTTTCTACTTTATCTATTACTTTCATTACAGCATCTAGCCTTTTCATGAACGAATTGAACTTTTGGTTTGTCAGGTTTTCGTCGTCCTTTAATAGATCCACCCCACCTGACAGTATTTCATAAGCTACTTTAGCATAGCGTTCAGTATCTAAGCCCACTTTCGGCTTAGGAACAGTTGCCGTAATAGGTCTATAATGTATTTTTAACTTCTCTCTCACCCCTTTAATGCCGAATTGTGGCCCCTTATAGTACTCGATTAGCTCCTTAGGAAATTTGGCATCAATAAGCCTTAATGCTTCAAGAGCTCTCATACCGAAAACGTTGCCTGCAATAGAGCTTAAAATCTGAGGTACACTATCAGGCTCGAAAAGCTCTAGAGGATATGCTACCTTAATTACACCGTTTTCTCTGATTTCGTAAACTCTAGCCATAAGCCTTCTTAGATCTTCAGTCATTGTGGTTAGCGTAGTCCATGTTCCTATACTACTTTCTGAAGCAACTCTACCAGCAGCCTCCTTTAACGTAATATCTCTGGGTTTAACTTTGAACACGGCTATGAGATCGCTTTCGCTAGGCTTATAGGTTAAATCAACAAACTCCTCATACCATTCAAACTTTGACATACTTTTACCCGAGAAACAACTGGTGCTTACAGATAATTATGTGTTGTTTACATAAACCATAGAGGCAATGCTATGATGTACGTTAGCATAAGAGATACCGTAGCATAGGGTATGGTTACGCTATAAAATTTTCGTAAACTTATCTTGTAACCTTTACTTCTTAGAATAGTTAATGCAACGTATAAAGCAGGTGCTCCTACTACAGTATAATTGCTTCCAAGAGTGCCTGCCCAAACTAAGGCCCAGTAGAGCGGCGAAGGATGCGCAAGCATACCTTTTTGAACGAGCTCTTTCAATGTTAAAAGCAGCGTTAAAATATAGGCATCATGTTCTATAAACGCCACTAAGGGTGCCGTAATCCAATATAAGAGAGTTGTAGCTACAATGGTTTGACTAGTGAGAAACTCCTCCAGAAAAGATGCCAGCAGCCGAAGCAGCCCTTTATATTCAAGCGTTTTCGCAAGGATGAATAGTGACGAGTAAAATAAAACTGCATCCCATTGAATGTTCTTAAGGATCTCTTCAAAAGATGGCCCCTTGACTTTTCTCTTATATCTAAGTAATTCAACGGTTAAACCTAAAAGAACAGCCATGCTTAATGTTATTAAACCTAGTTTTAAATCGTAAAAATCTGTAAGCTGCTGTAAGTATGTTTTTAAAACGTAGCTTAATTCTCTTCGCAAAGACATTAAAACTATGGTTAACATGAAAAAGCATGAAGAAATCTTAGCAAGCCTATAATTTACGTCCTTTATCTGCAACATATTATAAGATATAGTGTTAGCAGATTTCTCCCTTGGAAAGAATTTATAAAAAATAAGCAATGTTAGAATAAAGGATAGCACCAGTATAGGAAATGAAGAAGGTTTTCCCTCATAAATAAGGAAATCAACAAATTCAAAACCCACAATACTGTGAAGCATTTGAGGAGGTAGATCCCCAAGCAATAAGGCTGTTCCCATGAAATTTGCTGACAAACTTACAAGTAGAACACCATTTACAGGGGATTTCTTAAGCTTCTTTGATACTTCAATTACTATAGGCGCAAATAATAGAACAACTAGAACATTGTCGACGAACATCGATATAAACCCTGCTAGAAACGATAGAAGGATAATAAACGCCCTATATGTTCGAGTACGTTTACCAATATTGCTTATCAGAACGTGAGGTATTCCAGCTTCAACCATGTATGAAGTTATAATCCACATACCAAGCAGTATTGCGATAATGTTCCAATCTATGAATTCACCTAGTGCTTTATTAAATGGTGCTAAGCCTAAAAATATCATTAGGCTAGCTCCTATGAGGCTAGCTAAGGTTTCTGGAAGCACTCTAAAGACTATAAGAGCTATCGTAATTACAAATATTATTAGTGTCAATGTTTGGTCTATCGCTAGCATTGCTTCCATACCGCTTCTAAATGGTTTAAATCTTAAGCTTATTATAAAAGTATCTAGACATACTGTATGTAGAGGTTGGAAGACTTGGTCACAGTTGAAGTTCCTAAGTTTGAAATAAGGAAAGAAACTTTGCATTTGCCTAAAGAAAAATCAGCGCTAATAATAGTAGATATGCAAAATGATTTTGTATATCCTAAAGGGAAACTTTTTGTTCCAACAGCTCCTGGAACAGTCGAGCCTATTAAGAGACTTTTGGAGAAAGCTAGAGCAAAAAATGTCTTAGTAATATACACCCAAGACACGCACTACTTAGATGACCCAGAATTTAAAATATGGGGTGAACATGCGGTAGTAGGGACATGGGGTCATCAAATAATAGATGAGCTTAAGCCGCAAATACCTAAGGAGATAATTGTGCAAAAGACTAGGTACGATGGGTTCTTCGGTACGCCTCTCGATAACATACTGAGGTCAAGAGGTGTAGAAAGGGTATACTAACAGAAAGTAAGTACATAGACTTTAGCTGATTTTTCTTAATTCAGAAATTATCGTATCCTTTAATTCTTTAACTCCTATACCTTTAAGTGCGCTTATTTTAAATAAGCGCTCATAACCCCTAGATTTTAATGTATCTATTAATTCTTTAACCTTTGATAAGTCCGCTACATCGATTTTGTTTAATGCTACAATTATTTCTTTATCAAACGCTTCTTCAATATCTGATAATACGCGTAATTGCTGTTTTAACGTGTAGTAGCCTGTAACTGATACATCAAAAAGATACACTATTATTCCTTTAACATGTTTAAGAGCAAGTACTGCCTGAAGTTCTATAGGATTTCTCTCCGATAATGGTCTATCAAGTAGTCCAGGAGTATCGATCGCTTGAAATTTAAAATCTCGACCAATTATATGTCCAAGTATAAGATTTCTTGTCGTAAAAGGATAAGGAGCTATCTTAGGTTTCGCGGTGGAAATAGCTTTTACTAAAGTTGACTTACCCACTTGAGGCATACCAGCGACTATTGCTGTCGGTGTTTCCGGATTTATTGAGGGTATGTCCCTTAACTTTAAAGTAGCGTGTGCTAGGAAGTCTATGTACTTCCTATTTCTCTTTAGTACAGATAATAACCTTCCAATACAATTTCTTCTTATTTCAGCATACTCATTAGGTTTGCTGGTCAAGCGAAACATGCTTAGACATTCCTTATGTATTTTATCGAGAATTCTAATAGCTTTAGAAATTCTTACAATAGACTTTTTATAGTCATTAACGCCTACTAGCACATCTAGTAGGTCTAAGTAGAAGGGGTGAATCTTACTAGTATGCGGCATGGTATGAACTATTTTCTCAAAATAATTCTTAATATTGCCATAAACGAGGTTTATTCTAGCTAGCTCTTTAGCCTTAATTGTCATATCTTTCGACGTTTTTAGCTTCCTATTTAACTTTATATACCTAGCACTAATCTTTTCCCTTAAATCCTCGTAGGTTAATAGTCTCCCTAGGTTTTCAAATGGTGAAGTCAATTATTTAACCCTACCTAGTTATGTAAATGCAGACGTTTTTCAGTGTTAGCCCTCAACCATATTAATCCTTGAAAATACGGAACAATATAGAGTCTATAGTTATCAATCTTAATTTTTCAGAGGAACACTTACTCTACTTGATAAATTATGTGTAAGCCCAAGAAGAAGTATAAGACTGTCAGAATAAACATTCCCTTTGAAGAATATATTGTTATTAATGAGATCATAGCTAACAAGGGGTATAAGGATGTTTCTGAATGGGTAAAGAACATTGTTGCTAGAGAAATTAGAAAGCTGAAAAATGAACTGCAACCGTCTGGATGGGTTAAATTAGACGTAGATCCTTTGAATTTCATAGATGCTTTGTCTAAAGAATTCATGAAACAATGTACCTCAACTTACGGCATATCGTCTATACCCTTTAAAGTTCTTGCTAAAGATTTTTCTGAGCAAGAAAGAATAGTATCGGACCTGTGTAAACTCCTGGAAACATCTGTTTATAACGCCCTGAAGATGTTTGGTGCTGATAAACTACTTTCAACCCATAGGTGTTATGCTGAACCACATAAAATGCCTTTTGCAAGCCTAGTTTTCTATATTGACGAATATCCTTATAGCATCCTTGTTGAAGGAAGCCTCATATTTGACGAACAACTTAGAGCAAGTTTTACAATAAAGGGTTTAAGAATAAGCGGTGACCTTGTGTTAACGTACTGGCATAAGAAGCTGTTTGAAATCCTAGTGGGAAAATTAGGGAAATGGAATCCTAAAGTCGAAGAAGGAAATGTACTACTGACTCTCCAAAGCCATGAGGAAAAAGATTTCGAGAAAACATTGTTAAATACGTTGAAGGAATTTAGAAAAGTCTTGGGTAGTGAAATAGTCAGTGTTGACTCTTACGTAGGTGTGAATAGTGTTAAGGCTGAAGGGGAGTATTCTAGAAATAATATCTTCTACACTACTATTGTTATCGATGGAATAAAGGAAGAAATTAAGCCTGAAGTCTATAATATTTCATTGCGCCTTACAGCATAAGAGTCTAAGTATGAACAGAAAAACATATTCTACCACATAAAACATTATATATTAGATGATGAACTAACCACATAAAACATTATATATTAGATGATGAACTATTCTGTTCACTACAGATACTCTAATGAAGAAGTGGCGGCTGTCTGATAAAATTAATATTTTAACTACATTCTCTTTGATTGGAGTTATTGGCAGTGTTATGGGATAGTTAGGTTTATAAAACCTCCTCTATTATGGAGACTGTATGCGGGAAGCTGGGATAAAGCGCTATGAGAACATACACTATTGAAGAACTTGCTAATAGGTATTGTAGGGTTCATAGGGATCTATTACCCTACGTTACATGGAGACGATTGTACAGTAGCCTAGCTAAACTTATGCCTTTTAAGTATGTGGATTCGAAAAGAGAGGTAATTGAGGTATGTTCTATAGCCGATTTAGATAAAGTTGTAAAAGATATCATATACTTTGTTAGACTAAGAAAATCACGAATACGAAACGAGAAGTTTTAAGTATATGAAAGCATTGTAATGTTATGTACTTAAGTAAACGCTAGGTGTCCTGTTTTGAAAATAATATTTGTAACTTCTTCGCCAAGAAGAATAGAGTTTCTACGTAAATTTAATCTCAAATTCAATATTATAATGCCGGAATCCGAGCCCAAAGTTTCGTTTAGAGATCCTTGTAAAACAGCTATTATGAGAGCTAAGGGGAAAGTAGAATCAGTATTGCCTAGGATTCCACAGGATAGCATAGTTATGGCAGCTGACACTATAGTGTACGTTGAAGGGAAAGTGTTGGGAAAGCCTAGAAGTAAGGAGGAGGCTATTGAAATACTTAAAAGACTAAGCGGGAGATCTCATTGCGTAATTACTGCGTTGGTATTTGCTTCCAAGGATAAAGTGGTTTCTAAGTGCGTGAAAACAATGGTTAGGTTTAAGAAGCTAAGCGCTAGGGAAATAATGTGGTATATTGAAACTAAGGAGCCTATGGATAAAGCAGGTGCCTATGCTATCCAAGGCTACGCAGCATTCTTCATTAAAGAAATAAGAGGAGACTACTACAATGTTCTAGGTTTACCCCTGAACACTATTTACACTGTACTAAAGACAGAATTCAACATTGATCTACTTAAATTGTTAACGTAATCTAAGGCATTATATAAGCACGTTTCTAGTAGCTTAGTTTTCCATTATTCCATGCTAATGCATTATCTCTTTCTCTTTGACTTAAAATATACCCGTAAAATAAACAGGTAAATCCATGTAGTAATGAATGTTTTCCCGCATGGAAGCAACGCTTATTCGGAATCCTAATAAGCTCCTCAGCATAACCCAATACTAGGTTTGTTAAAATGAGAAGCAGTTTCTGAAAGATTATTCATAAGCTCTCAGTAAGAGAAAGTTAGAATTTGGTTTAGTGGGCCCGCGGGGATTTGAACCCCGGACCTCCGCCTCGTAAGGGCGGTGTCCTAACCGGGCTAGACGACGGGCCCTAACTCTCAATAGTTCATAGAACTTCTAAATATAAAATTTTTATTTATGAGAAAATAGGAGGTTAACGTGGTTTCTTACTGATAAAGTTAACTTATTGCTTAAATAGTGTTATTTCGAATATTTTTGACAAACACATCATCAGAAACACAAGCGCTATTGTAGCTATAACTACGGTAACCATTATTTACCCCCATATTATCTCCAGCGTATATAAAGGCAAATAGGGAGGTTTCCGAAAGTATTCTCTTACTATAAAGGTTGGGAAGCTAAAGAAACATTTTAAACCCTTCAAACAATTATTTCTAAAGCGGTGCCGGGGTAGCTCAGCTGGTAGAGCGCCGGGCTGTTAGCGGGGGGAGGTTCAAGTCCTTTAACCGGTTAGAAACCCGGTGGTCGGAGGTTCGAGTCCTCCCCCCGGCGCCATAATATTATTAGTTACCCTACCTAAGGCGAGAACTAAGGGGGTAATGTCCTTAGAGGAGGCAATATATGTTAGACGTAGTAGACGTAGTTGGAAGAAAGATGTAAAAATCCCATTAAGACATGTCGCTCAAATACTCTGGGCTGCACAAGGAATAACAAATTGGGAGGAAGGGTTTAGAGCAGCACCTTCAGCAGGTGCAACGTACCCTATAGAATTATACGTTGTAGTAAAAAAGGGTGAAGTTGAAGGATTAGATAGAGGGGTTTACCATTACGACCCATATAAACACTGTTTAGTAAAAACCTTAGACATGGACGTAACGTACGAGCTCATGGAGGCCTCTCTAGGCCAATACTGGGTAGGTACAGCTCCTGTAAACCTAGTTATTGCTGCTGAGTATGCTAGAACTACAAGATTCTATGGCGATAGGGGTTATAGGTATGTTCACATGGAAGTTGGTCATGTAGGCCAAAACGTTTATCTTCAAGCTGAGGCCCTAGGTTTAGGTACAGTCGCTATCGGAGCGTTTTACGATAATGAAGTAAGAAAGATACTTGGCCTATCTAGAAACCTAGCACCCCTCTACATAATGCCTATAGGATATCCTGAAAAACGTTAAACATTCTACATTAATTTTTACATCCCTATATTATCCCCTTACGTATAAGCCTGTTCCTCATCATACCTACTTCTTCTTCAGGGAAGTACTTTAAAAGCTCTACTATTTTCCTTCTATTTACCTTCAAGTAGCCTTCATCAATTAAATTTTTAATTCTACTTAAATCCCTATCATCAATTTTCCTACCTATTCTAGCCTTTAAAACTATGTATGCTTCCAGTGAAATCATCTTTACTCTATGTTTATTTATCCTAAGCTTCTTTACCTCATTACTTATAATTTCTTCCGGAATGTAGAAATCATGTATGTTCTCATAAAAGTCTACGAAGAATTCCCCGTACTCGTATGGAACTATTAGCCTAGGAGTTCCATAATCTGTGTAGGTGTAATCCCAACCCTTAGATATGGCTATGTTTTTAAAGAGGTCTTCCTCAAGAAGAGGGCTCCTGTTTACGACGAAGAAGTCTATATCTTCATTTTCCTTAAACAATCCTCCTAGGGCGAAAGAAACTACAGTACTTCCAACCACTACAGCATCTATATTGTTCACCTTAAGCTCCGCCACTACAGGAACCCGTTTTACCCGGGTTCAAATCCCGGCCCCGGCTCCAAAATACCCTTATCATAAGCACATCATAGTATGAATGCTTAGAAACCCCAGTGGTAAATATGGGAAGATTTAACCAGGTTTAGTATGGGCAAAAAAGTTTTCATTTTCATAAATTGACTTTTCTTTTAGAATTTAAAGATAATTTAAAGTTTATGTAAAATAGCATAAGTAAAACCAGCAAGGCCTGTATAAAACCTCTACGGAAAAAGAAAAGAGGAATTGAGAGGAACAGAGTTAGTAGATTTTTCCTT
>NJED01000044.1 GCA_002254745.1 Desulfurococcales archaeon ex4484_217_1 | reverse complement strand
ATCCTACTTAAAGCCCATAATTACAGCGACTACGTCTTGAAGAAATTAGGTGTTTCCAGCCCATGTAACATTAAACTCTCGGAAATAAGCACCAGTTAGTTTTATGGTTGGATGTTTTTCACTTCAGCCTTACTCTCTCTAACCTTTCCAGGCGTTTGAAATTAAAGTTCTTGTCAAATATTGCCTTAAACGGGAAGTATTTTTTAGAAATTATAAGCCTATATTTCCCATGGACAACCCATTCTTCACTAGACTCTTCTAAACTATCTATGATATAGAGTATTCCAAGCCTAGTTGCTATTTCACTTGCACTGTACTCTGGTTTAAGCTTAATATATGCTACTTTCTCTCCTCTAGGTGTTATGTGGGTGTTTACTTTTTGGACTTTAACTTTAAATATTCTTTCAAACTCTCTTTGGATTTGATGTTTTGTAGCTTTACGATTCACTATGAACACTATTACGTTTTCCCTTTCTATTTTGAAAAGCGTTTTTTCTGTACTTAGCGGTCTAATAAGAATTTCCTCGCTCATAGTGTTTTCACCCTATACTTTTCTACTAGCTTTTCCAGCGCGGACTTAGTCATTATAGTTAGTCTTCCAGGAACTCCTCCTGGTGCTAAGTGTATTACACTTAGGTTGTCTGGTGTTGCAGTATCTACTCCAGGTAGGTTTTTAGCTGCCTTAATTATTGGCTCTTTCTTATGCGAAATTATAAGTAAGCTTACTGGTGTCTTATATTTTCTCCCACGCATTTTTCCCTTCCCAGCTTTTATCTTCGTACCTAACCGCGCTCTCTCAATATCATCCCATAAGCCTAGTTTTTTAAAGACCTCCTTAAGCTTCTTAGTTGTCTCTATTTCTGAAAGTCTATCATCAACTATAACAGGTACTTGAGGAACATTCTCTAATTTGTGACCTCTTCTCTCAACAAGTTCCCTGATTGCCGTTGCAGCTAAAGCACTTACAATAGCGAGCCTCCTTTCCTTCTTATTTATTTCCTCATGTATTTTCTTTTCAGGTGTTGGGGGGAAAGCTCTTCTACCGCCGACAGTGCTTACGACAAACCTTCCTCTTATTCCGCCTTTCTGCCTAGGTATTCTGGCTAAACCTAGGCCTACACCTAAAGACTCGGCCGAAGTTCTCTTACCAGCCATTAGGTCTCTTCCTTTAGGCTGAAGTCTTGCTGTAAAAGCAGAAAGAAAAGCTCTTCTTATCAGATCTATACGAACAGGCACGTAGAATATTGGGGGTGTTTTGATTGTTGAAATAACTTTGCCTTCAAGATCAAATACTTTAAGTTCCTCAGGTATTTTAGCTAGGGGGTTTTTCAGAGGTGCTAGTATTTTGAACACTTCTAAACACCTTGCTTACTTTCAAGGCTAATGTAAACTATTTTCGGTGGATACTCCGGAATGTATGGTGGCGGTCTTACAGGGTATCTAAGAATAATTATTCTTTTCCTTGGACCCATAACTGAGCCTTCAAGCATAATATATGGTCCTTTAACAATACCATAGTTTATGAAGCCACCTTTAGGCGTAACTTCTAAGCCATTATCTCCTATCTTCAATATCCTCTTATTATACTCCGTTCTCCTATGGAATCCCATTTGACCAGCTTGAGGTACAGGACTTATTGTTCCTATTCCTGGGCTTCTAGAACCTAATCTTCTGCTCCCCTTTCTATGTTTATGCCATCTTGGAAGCTCTTTAACACCAAATCTCTTAACAACCCCTTGGAATCCATGACCCTTAGTTACACCTATAACGTCAATGAACATACCTTCTTCGAAAACTTCCTTAGGATGAACAGTCTTGCCTAGGATTTCCATAGCATACTTTAATCTGTCCTGAAGTGTTCCACCGCCAATCCTTATCTCTATTAAATCAGGTTTCTTCTTAGATAAACCCCCTGCAAGTTTAGGCTGTGTTGCAGCAATAACTCTTAAGTCTACTATTCTGTCTAAATTCTCTTCAACGATCTTGAGTTTAGGCTCAGGATCTAATGTTTCAGGCAATGTAGGTATTTTCCTATAAACTTCAACTTCTTTAGGTGGCGAAACCCATGCTTCAGTAAATGTAAGCATACCTTTAACAGGATGTACAGTGTAAGCTCTTAAACCTAAAATGTAAAGTGGAGGAGCTTCAAGAATAGTTACTGGTTTAAAAACTTCCATACCATGAGTTAAACTGTGTGGTCTATCATCGATCATAAGTACATGTGTCATACCTGCCTTGTAAGCTGCAAAAGCTAGTAATCTAGGCTGGGGTAGATCCGGGTCAGGCCAGGACCTTATTTTAGGAACTATTCTAGCAGCTCTCTTCCTCGGCCTAACCCCTAAGCTTCCTCTTCTTGGCGCATGCTTCTTCCTTGCACCCATAGTTCAACACCTTACCCTAGGTCAGATGGTTAATCAATACACTACTAGTTTATAGAGTTTATGCTTCCAAACTCTATTAATTTATTGAACATAACCGTTTATGAACATGAGGAATTAGCAAAAGAAGTAATACAGTTTAGGAAGAGCGAAGTATAGCCATGCACCCGCTATTAAACGATAAGGTACAAAGTGTTGTAGGGAGCTCAAGTGCGCGTCTTAATTATCATTTACATTGTACTTTCTTCTTTTGCAGCACATTTATCTTATAATTCCAGCTAGCAAATTTATTCTTGGAACTTTTTCATATAATCTTCCGTATGCAACACCAAACTTTTCTATGTTCTTCTTTTCCTCATCTAGCATAGCAATGTATAGTAAAATAATTAACATTACACCAATGAATAAGCTAATCCAGTGCTGCGATATTAGAACCAACCCGGAGACTATTCGCTTGTTTGAGTGCTTGGGGTGTTTTGGAGGCTCCGGGTAATGCTATGTTTAAATCATTCTTCTACAATTATGGGTGGTGAAGCTATCACGGGCTTCACGCCCGATGACGGCGCAATCCCGTAAGACCGCCTAAGCGGTGGCGGCCAATGCAGCCCACCGATGAACCACCGATGGAGATGAGGTAGCTGAGGGAGAAGCCCGTGCAGGCTACCAAAACATCGAAAACAACCTAAATACCATGCACGGGCAACCACTATCAATATATGCCCTAAGAATTCAGGATGTCGAACAAAGGCATAAGGCCCGCTTTTTATAAGGTTTTCCTTGCAAATACTTTTTAAGCTAATATACATCCTTTTCTACGCGATAGACTTGTCCATATTACGAAAACAATCCCAAGCACCAAAATTACCAACCCAAGGTATAAGAATGGTTTCAAATATGCTTGGCTATAAAAGAAGCAAATTATAATCAGCGAACAATACAATATAATATACATAATATGTCCTATTTGTGAATTATGTTTTTTCATGCATCATAACAGTTTTCCTCATATTAGCTTTTCGCAGTATTTAACATTTTACTTTAACGAAATAAGAGTATGAATCTTTACAGAATAAAGTAGATACGTAGCAATTTTGAGCATTATTTCTTTCCGTCATATATTCCGTATTCTTAGTATTCGAAGAAATCCTTGGGAAGAGCTAATGCTTCTTTAATAAACCTTCTGAAAGCTGGGCTTCTAATGCAAAAGTATAAACCTTATGCATCTTTACCATATCTTTCAACACAGCATTAATCAATAATTCTCTCCATTCATTAGGAGTTAAGAATTCTTTAACCATAAGTACGAGATACATATCTGACCGATTCTGGTGGTGTTTTTATATATGTTGCCTCACTAAGTCCAATACGTTCCTCTGGTTTTGCTACTTGAAGATGCTTCTTTATTCCTTTCTCTTTATAGTCTAAAAGCCCGTATTTTACGAGGAGATTTTGGGACCTCGTTTAAGTCTGAAAGGTGTAACTTTCAGCTGAAACTTATGGGGTTTCAAATTTTGAAAAATAGGAAATTGTTAAGAAGATTTTATGAGAAAAGCTGCTTAACTAAACTAAATTAGCAGAACTTGCTTCTAAGAGAGATATAAGTTCCAAGGTTGCGTGAATGGCTTCTTCAGTCCTAATTACTTGAATTCCCTGGTAAGGTATGGTGTTAATTACAATGTCAAATATTTTCTCAACATTTAATCCGTGCCTTGAAGCTATCTTATATAGACCTTCTTTAGGTGCACCAAATGCGATTAGTACTTTACTTTTTCTCGAAATAATCTTCTTAATTAAGTCTAAAACTTCATTTACTTTCCTTCCATACTTAGAAGTCGCTATTTTGAAATCCCACTTTCTCTTGAACAGTTCTTTAAAGCTACTACATGTAGAGATCTTGAAGCATAAATAATACTTTACACTGTTTTTGTCAACGATTTCACCTAAGAATGAGCTTTCATCTAGTATTCTAACATAAACTATATCACCAACTTTAATGTTTTCCCTACGCTTTACTTTTACCAGCTTTTTCGCACCTACATTAACTTGCGCATATTTCCTCCCTAGCTTTTCAATAAGCCCCTCTCTAATTTCACCTTGCCTGAGCATAACTTGCTGCGGGTGATTAGGTGTTTGAAGTGGGGGCAAAATTCCAGCATATTTCAACGTTTTCTTCAAGGGTATGATTTTCTTTCTTAAATACTGTGGGGTTCTCAAATATTTTAGCACATCTACAATTATTTTGGTTTCACGAAGTGCTTCCGGTCTGTCATTGTAAACTATTATCTCATCTACTCTGTGCATAGCAGCAGCTCTAGCAATGATCCCCACTTATCTACATTATTTTCGTCTACATAGCGCCTTATTTCTTTTTCTTCTTACCTTTCTTCTTCTCCTTACCCTTTTCTTGCTCCTTAGATGTTTCACCTATACCCATGAAGAGTGTTGTTTTTTGCCTTCCACCCACGTATTGTCACCTAACTACTTTACTGTTCTCTGTTATCATTTTTAAGTTACGGTTAAGTTTAAACTTTCCAGTAGCATAAACTATACTGAGTCGATGATGAGTTTGCCGAGTACAGAGCTGTGAAGAAAACGAGGGTCTGAGATTACTATATGCGTAATATTTCGCTTAAATTAGCTTCTGACATAATAAACCAAGCAAATAAGGTTATTGATAAAGCAAGCATAATCATTGACAAAATTAGTAGTACTATGGGTCCGATGTGTCTTAAAAGATATGTATAACTGCTAATTAATATTATTTTTGCAGTAACAAATAGGTGAAATAGCATGAAAGTACTTAGACTATACTTTACCGTTTTCGATGAGAAAGCGTTTAATGAAGTTAAAGAGTATTTGGAGAAAAGTTTTGGGAGAAGAAACGTTATTGTACATAAGAGTATTGTTGTCCCTGAGTTCCGATATTTAGAAATTCTTAACTTTGATAAAGACCCTGAAGCGGTTAAGAAAAGTATTGAGGAGAACTTTAAGTTAAAGGTTAAAGTAGATGTTGTAGAAAAAATTATTCCATCCCATAGAAGATAAAAGTTAAAAGTTTAAAGGGCGTTTTATTGAGAGTGAATTTAAGTCTTATTTGGTTTTAAAGGGTGTTCAAATGGGTACTGTTGGCCAAGTGGAGAAGCAGTATAGGCCCTTAGAAATCGAAGAAAAGATATTGAAATTTTGGAAAGAGAGAAAAA
>NJED01000043.1 GCA_002254745.1 Desulfurococcales archaeon ex4484_217_1 | reverse complement strand
CCTGAAGAACATGTAACACCCTGATAGGCTGCCGAAAACCCTTCAGCAAAGCCGCCGATCAAGCCTATACCTAAAACCATTAACCCTTTCTGGAAAGCAATTGCAGGGTCTGTAATGTTTTGGAATATTGGCAGAACTTGCGTAACGACATATAGTAAGATTATTAGTCCATAGAATGTTTGCGTCATCGGCAAAGATGCTAGTAGTAGCACGTTTCTGAACTGCTTAGGATCCTCCGATACTGTCGCTGCTCCAGCTGATCCTGCTATACCTACACCCACCGATGAGCCGGCTAATCCGCCTGCTAAAGCTACTGCACCACCAACCACGGCTAATGCTGGGCCAAGTTCTGGAGGTAATGCTGCCGTTTCCATTTTCAAACCCTCCTTCACATACATGTGTACATATTTTTTAACCTTATCTTAATTAATATCTGTAACCTTAACTAGGCCTAATAACCAATCTTCTTCTAATAATTAGTTTTAATGGTGAATACTCTTCTCCTCCTCCCTCATAGAATTTTGGAAGGAATTCCACGAAACACAGTCTTAAAGCATGGATAAACGGCCCTATTATTCCAAGTACGAAGTTTAGTAGATGACCTATTCCGAAAACTGCTGCTCCAGCTATTCCTCCAAGTACTAAGCCTATTATACCCGGTACGAGGGAGTTTACTCCATTGATAACCATTTCACACATTAGATTGAAGCTTGAAGCTAAATACACTGTTGCCAAAGATACGCCAGCAAGCCTAGTATATGACATTACGTCTCCTAGAAGACCTGTTATATCGAAGATCCACATAAACGTACCAAAGAATCTCATAGCTAGGAACTGCGAATATGCTAGAAAACCTATGCCTACGAAAACACCATAAATAAGTTTTTCATATGCTTCTCCAGGTATTGGAAGTATTGGGTAGTTTATCATAGTGTATAGAATATATGGTATGCCGAATATTTGTATTAGAAATAAGCCTATTTTATTTGCAATAATCACCTTATCTCTCTCCTTTATAGCTCTAATGAACCCTAAGAAGTGAGCAACATTAACGTGGACTAAGCCTATAATCATGGATGCTATGATTAGGTTAAGAGGGTTAATGAGCTCAGGTGCTAACGGGGGTATTTTGATACCTATTCTGCTAAATGTGTCCCCCATGTATGAGCCAAAAAGTATTCCGCCAACAACTGCAGCGGCCGATGAAACATACAACATTCTCTTGAAAAGCAAGTAGTTTTCTGACTCGGGGTTTTCAACGAGCTTATCCAATACGTATCTTACAGCTAAAAATAAGGCTAAACCGTAAACCACATCGCCAAGCATTATTCCGAAGAATACTGCGAAGGAATATGCAACTATTGGTGTTGGATCCCATTCAGTATATTTCGGTACACCATAGAATTTAACTAGTGGTTCAAAATAGTTGAGTATTTTAAGGTTCTTCATTTTAGTTGGAGGTATTTCCTCTTTACATGGCTCTGTGAAGCTGATGTAGAAATATTTTACATTGTTATGAAGTTCATAAAGCAGTTTCTTCCTTAGAGATTCAGGAACCCATCCCTCTATGACGCTTATGTATTTTGCCCCAACAGCTTTCTCTAGAACCGAGAGTTTTGCTACTTCGTTTTCAAGGATTATTCTTAAAACAATTACTTGGTTTAGATTTTCCTCTACTAGCTTTTCTAACTCCTTAGATGTTTCCACGTATTCGCTTTCATACTCTTTCAGCTTCTCCTTAAGTTCCTTAACATATTCGCTTAGAGGCTTTACTTCTGAAGGTATATCTATTATTTTAATGTTTAAATCCCTTAACACTGGTTTTACATGTTGGAAATCTCTTTTCAAGCCAACAATAACGATGACTTTTTCATGCATATCCGGGGTTGGTTCTTCAACCATAAACTGTACTATTCCGCCTACTTTCTTCATGAAATCTTCTTCTCTTTCAACGGGAAGAACTATTGTTTTCGAAAATACTACATCGCCTTCGTAGTTCATGTCTCTTAGTTTTAGCGTAGGGAACTTCTTAGCTATAAGTTCTAAGTATTTTAGTGTTTCACTTGTTTTCTCCTTAAGAGACTCGGTATTACTTAGTTTTTTAGCTAAAATTTGGAGTTTAGAAAATATTTGCTTAACAGGTTCGCCGTATTTTTCAAGAAGTTCAGGTATCGTGTATGGTTCTATTTTCTCCTTAACCTCAATAACATGTTCTTTCTTAACGTAGCCTAGGAACCTGTCAACTATTTTAAGTAAGTCTTCTAACTCGGTTTTCTTTTTTTCAACAATTTCTTTCTCTATTGGCCTCAGTTCTTTAACTTCTTTCACATGTAGTGCTTCTGCTGCATGTAGCGCTAATAGTACTTTATCTATTTCATCTTTTATACTAACTATTCTAGCTTTAAACATGGTCTCTGGTTTGCTTAGAATGACGTTGAGGGCCATTTACACTGTCCCCGTAACGCGGCTGATAATGAGCTTAATTACTTCATGTTTTTTCTCTTCAGCTTTACTTATTATCTTCTGTATTTCGGATTTTGTTTCATGCTCTATTCTCCTTGCTTGTTCCTCAGCATCTCTAATTATCGATTCCGCTTGGGCTTTTGCTTCGCTTAGATCCAATGGTGCTTCAAGTATTTCCCTAGCTTTCTCCTCAGCTCTTTTCTTAAGTTCTTCTGCTTTTCTTTTCGCCTCATTAATTATTTCTTCTGCTTTCCTCTCTATTGCCTCTATTTCCGAAAGAGCTGTCAAAACGTCGGCACCTGGTTAGCATTA
This sequence comes from Desulfurococcales archaeon ex4484_217_1, assembly GCA_002254745.1. Taxonomy (GTDB): domain Archaea; phylum Thermoproteota; class Thermoprotei_A; order EX4484-217-1; family EX4484-217-1; genus EX4484-217-1. The sequence goes on along the minus strand of NJED01000043.1, from coordinate 2,541 downwards.
TCGGGTATAATGTGTCGAATAGTTGGAAGTTTATAGTGCAAAATAAAAGTTTCTACCATTAGATTTTGTGTCTTAAAGTGTTTCCGCTAAATTAAAATACGGCTACCTTAACAATGTTAGACTAGGCGAAAAAGCGTGGTAGGTTATGGCGGCTACTTCTAAAAGCCATCCTATCCCCCTCTCGCACGTTCCTGCAGGCTACACTGTTAGAGTTGTCAGCATTATGGCTGGACGCGGTGCTGCAAGAAGACTTGCAGAAATGGGTTTAACACCCGGATCTATTGTTAGGATTTTGAAGAACGATGTAGGACCTATTCTCCTATATGTTAGAGGCATAACTGTTGCTATTGGTAAGGGTATGGCTATGAAGGTTCTCGTAGAAATTATTTAAGCTTCCCGATTTCTTAATTGAACTTCTCAACTATGAACCTGTACGCTGAATCCGCAGCTATAGCTCCTTGAGCTGCAGCCACTACTATTTGTTTAAACGCTCCTGCAGCATTGGTGCAGTCTCCGGCTGCGAAAATGCCCGGTATATTTGTTGATTGATCTCTTCTAACCTTCACATATCCCTTCTCATCTACTTCCACGCCTATTTTTTCAAAGAATTTTCTTGGAGGATCAGCTCCAATCTCTATGAACACCCCATTTACTGGTATTTTCTTGCCTGTTTCCCTGATTTTAATCCATTCTACCGTTTTTGTACCACTTATTTCAGCAACGTTACTGTTGAGGATAAATTCTACTTTCGGATTCTCTTTAAGCTGCCTAATGTAGAATGGTTGTGCTCTAAGCTTATCTCTTCTATGAACTATGTAGACTTTCCTAGCATACTCTGTTAGGAGAAGTGCTGCACTAGCTGCGCTATCACCGCCTCCAATAACAGCTACTACTTTATCTCTAAATAGCGGTGCATCGCATGGAGCACAATACGAAACTCCTCTGCCTAGAAACTCTTCTTCCCCAGGAACACCAAGTTTTCTTTTCACAACACCTAAAGCTAAAATAACAGTTTTCGACGTAAACCTTTCCCCAAGAGAAGTAAGTACGTCAAACATTTCATCGCCTTTCCTCTTGACATCAACGACTTCATCAATAACTACGGGGACCTTATAATATTCTAAATGTTCGTAGAGTTTATCAATAAATTCAGGGCCCATTATCCTACGTATACCAGGATAGTTTTCAATATAACCTATTTTATTCAGCTGACCCCCCTTCTCCTTAGTTACAATCAGAGTTTTCAGCATGTACCTAGCAGAATATATTGCAGCAGCAACTCCAGCCGGACCTCCACCTACAATTACAACATCATACTCTTTCTCCCTAGACTTCTCAACCAACCCAAGGCCCTTAAAAGATATCCTCAACGACATTTCAACCACCTAAAAACACTGCGGTTTAAGTTTTTAACCGTTCACCTGAACCGTATCTTCATTTATCAATTTATATCAAACTATATCAGATACGGTTAGGTTCATCACGGCTCTTTATCCCCTGTTCCCCGCCTACGGGAGCTGTGCCCCCTCAGCGAAGAGCGGTTCATCAAGAGTCCCCCTTACTTAGATCATCGAGTTCATCCTTACTCCAAGACTATGTACTACGTAAAAATTTATAAGTTTTTCTGTAGAATGTATTGCATAGGGATGAGTATGCCCGAGGAGTACGTGTTTCGTGCTAAAATCTCTAGAGCTAGTCATGGCTTACTCTGTATCTACATTCCAAAAGAGCTTGGTGAGAAAATGAAGCATCTACACCGTAAAGAGGTAATAGTACGTGTTACACTACCAGACAAATGAAGTTATTAATCATTCCACAAACACCTAACGATTTCATGAAGCTAGTTAGATTATCTTATGACTTCAGAAAAGCAGTTCTCTATGCTACACGAATGATTAGTAAAGGCATAAAGGCTAACGAGTTTCTAAAGGAGTTAAGAGGCATGCTTAACAAGGGTTATGGTGATTCAGCATACAAAGTCGCAAAAAGTATAGTAGAAGGATGTAGATTTAATGGAGGTAATCCTCAACATATTAAAGTAGAGAAACTGTTCATAGCAAGTGAAGGTGAAACATCTAGGATTGGAAATAGGAATGTAAGACTTGAAGCAACAGATAGAGTCAAGATTAAATATCCTTATGATAGAACGTGGCTATTCTTTAAGGTTCAGTTTGGGAAGAATTATCTACCATTAGTTCAGGAAATCGTTAAATTAGCTAAGGAGAAGAAAACGAGTTATGGTGCGATAATAGTTTTTAGAGACAGTAGAATATACCTTCATCTTTCTATCCCTATTGACTTGTATCTCAAATACTTTAGTAAAGGAAGTGCTAATGGCAGTTTAACTGCTGGTTTTGACTTGAATGCAGATAGGATAAACATGGTAGTGGTTGATGGGTTTGGAAGGATAAGAGATGCCAAAACTGAATGGTTTCCAGAAGTAACTTCTCATGGATTTCCTAGGAGTAAAGCTAAAATCAAAAGACTTGAGGCACTTGCTAGGTTGCTAGACTATGCTTATCATCATAATGTTGGTGTAGT